>JAZUQE010000139.1:0-10831 GCA_045605575.1 Faecousia sp.
TTACGGCGCTCCACATCGATGGCCGCACAGACAAGGTCATCCACCTTCAATGTGCCGACGGTCATCTTGCCGTGGTGCAGATACTTGCCGCCCTTATCTTTCTGTACGTTGGTCACTTCAAAACGGCTGTCACCCAGCATCAGCACACCGTGGTCTGCAGTCTGACCACCCATTTCCGCATAGAAGGGGGTCTTGTCCAGTACCACAATGCCGCTTTCGCCGCCTGTAATGGATCCGGTGACCTCCTCGCCTACGCATACAGCCAGCACCTTGGCATTGCAGGTGTTCACATCATAGCCCACAAAATCAGTAGCCGTAACCTCGCTGCCGAAATCGATACCGGCCCAGCCCAGATCTCCCAGGGCCTTCCGGGCTTCCCGGGCGCGGATCTTGTCTGCCTCTCTCTGGCGGTTAAAGCCTTCCACGTCCAGGGTCATTCCCTCGTCCTCCACCATTTCGGCAGTCAGATCCAGGGGGAAGCCATAGGTCGCAGACAGCAGGAAAGCGTCCTCTCCGGAAAATACCGTCTTACCCGCAGCCTTGTGGGCGGCCATCTTCTCATTGTAGATCGCCATGCCGGTATCAATGGTCTTGGCGAAATTCTCTTCCTCGATCTTCACGATCCGGGTGATATACTCCGCCCGCTCCCGCAGATAGGTATAGTGGCTCTCATTTTCATGGATGACCGTCTCTACCACCTCGAACAGGAAGGGCTTGTTCACACCCAGCAGCTTGCCATGACGGGCAGCCCGCCGCAGCAGGCGGCGCAGCACATAGCCCCGGCCCTCATTGCTGGGCAGTACGCCGTCAGCGATCATAAAGGTGGAAGCACGGATGTGGTCGGTAATGACACGCAGGGAAACGTCAGTCTTGTAGCTCTGGCCATAGGAAGCGCCGGTGATATTGGTCACATGGTTGGTGATGTTCATCACAGTGTCTACTTCAAACAGACTGTTGACGCCCTGGCATACCACCGCCAGACGCTCCAGGCCCATGCCGGTGTCGATATTCTTCTGCACCAGCTCAGTGTAGTTACCCTGGCCGTCGTTATCAAACTGGGAGAACACATTGTTCCAAACTTCCATAAACCGGTCGCAGTCGCAGCCGGGACGGCAGTCGGGCTTGCCGCAGCCGTACTGCTCGCCGCGGTCATAATGGATCTCACTGCAGGGGCCGCAGGGACCTGCGCCGTGCTCCCAGAAATTGTCCTTCTTGCCCAGTCTCGTCATGCGCTCCTCGGGAACACCGATCTCCTTGGTCCAGATGTCCCAGGCCTGATCGTCATCCACGTAGACAGTCGGATACATTCTCTCGGGGGCCAGTCCCACCCATTCGGGGCTGGTCAAGAATTCCCAGCTCCAGTTCAGAGACTCCCGCTTGAAATAATCGCCGAAGGAAAAGTTGCCCAGCATCTCAAAGTAGGTGCCGTGACGGGCGGTCTTGCCGATATTTTCAATATCACCGGTACGGATGCACTTCTGGCAGGTGCATACCCGGCGGCGGGGAGGCTCTACCTCGCCCTTAAAGTAGGGCTTCATGGGAGCCATGCCGGAGTTGATCAGCAGCAACGACTGATCGTTCTGGGGGATCAGCGAGAAGCTGGGCAGCCGCAGATGGGCTTTGCTCTCAAAGAAGCTTAAAAACATTTCACGCAGTTGGTTTACACCAAAAGGCTTAGGATCCATAATAATTACCTCCAAAAAATTCAAATACGGCAGCATAAAAATAAAACTCGCCCCTCAAAATAGGGGCGAGAAAATCGCGGTACCACCCTAATTCACCGCTGACGCGGCATCTTAGCTGCTCTGTAACGGGAGCCCCCGTCCCGGTCCTCCCGGGCGACAAAAGAAGTGGCTTGCAGGCTTCCGGCCGAGGGCTTTCACCGCTTCCCTCTCGCTTCTGACCTTTCCTCTGCTTGGCTTCCCCATGGTCTTTGCATATCGCAGATATTCTAGCATAAATCCCGGAAAAGTCAATACTTTTCCGTAGAAAAAGGAACATCCGCGCCGGGAATCCAGGATCTGACCGTCACCTTCGCACCAGATGGAAGCTGAGGCAGCTGTTTCCCGGGAAATACGACCAGTTCCAAAGAAAGCCCCATCTCTGTTTTTCGTGCCCGGTAATCCAGCACGCTTGACCAGCGCAGAAGCTCCTGCCCCAGCATTTCCAAGGAAGCATCCGCCCCTTCGGTGTCTGGCTTGCAGCAGTCCCAAACACGGGCATCCAGACCGGATGCAATGCTTTCTTTCATCCATTCCGGGCACGACGGCCCGATCAGGATCACATCCCGGATCGGCAGCGGTGCCGCTGTAGCCTTCCCAAGCTTAGAAAGCGCCAGTAATACCGAAGCAGGTCCGATCGCAGCCCTTGCCCGGTTCAAGATCGCCAGCCGCACCAAATTTTGCCACCGCAGATCCGGCTCCCAGCTTGCCGTCCGGATATCCAAAAGTGTCGCTGCATCACGGATCAGCCTCGCATCTTCCCCTGCGCAGCAAAGCAGTAGCTTCTCTTGCCGATGCAGACAGGCAGCCAGTGCCTGCCGCAGCACATCCTTTTCCATAACCGCCCGCCTCCTTCCGTCACATTGTGGTCATTATACACAATGTTTCCTTATTTTTCAATACATTTCTTATGGATCTTGCAAATATTTACCATTATTTGGGCGCTTTGCCTTTCTCCGGCACCTTAGTAGATGCCGACCTTCCGAAAGATCCCGGTCATATGCCCTCCTATAGATCCTCCATAGTAAGTCAGAGCCGCCGCAAACCGGAAGTTTGCGGCGGCCCTCATTGGATTCAGATATTTTCTTCCAGCCAGGCTTTCATGGCAAGCCTGCCCTCTTCGCTCATGGGAAAGGTGTTTTCCCCTTCCATCGTGCTTTTCTCATAGCAGAAAAGCCCATGCCAAAATTCCACATGAATGGAGCTTGCCTCCATGTCCACCTCTTTGGCGTTCGCCATGACCACATTGGGCTTTGCCCGAAACCGGAACATTCCGCTTGAGCCCGTAAAAATATTGTTCATGGCAAAGGTATGCAGGGTCGGCAAAAAGATCTCAGCCATGGCTTACTCCCGGGTCAGTGCTTCCATCTCATCCAGAAGCTGGCCAAACAGCTGCAGGGCCTGGTTGACAGGCTCGGGGCTGGTCATATCCACGCCTGCGCCCTTCAGCAGGTCAATGGGACTCTTGGAGCAGCCGCCGGACAGGAAGCCCATATAATCCTTCACTGCGCTCTCACCCTCGGCCAGGATTTTCCGGGACAGGGCAATGGCAGCAGAGTAGCCGGTAGCATACTGGAACACATAGTAATTGTAGTAGAAGTGGGGGATCCTTGCCCATTCCATTGCGATCTCATCATCCACCACCATGTCGGGTCCGAAGTACATCTCGTTCAGACGGCGATACTCAGCGCACAGCACATCGGCAGTCAGCGTCTTACCCTCACGCACCATACGGCCAATATTCAGCTCGAACTCTGCAAACATGGTCTGACGGTACAGCGTGCCCTTAAACTGCTCCAGGAAGTGATTAATGAGATACGCCCGCTCCTTCTTGTCCGTGGTCTTGCCCAGCAGATATTCCATCAGCAGCGCCTCATTGCAGGTGGAGGCTACCTCCGCCACAAAGATCACATAGTCCGCATCGATAGGATTCTGGTGCTTGTTGGAAAGATAAGAGTGCAAAGCGTGACCCATCTCATGGGCCAGGGTGAACTGGCTGTCCAGGGTACCGGTGTAGTTGAGCAGCACATAGGGATGGACGGCCGCACCGGCAGAGTATGCACCGCTGCGCTTGCCTTCGTTCTGGTAAACGTCGATCCAGCGATTGGCAAAGCCCTCAGCCAGGATCTTACGGTAATCCTCGCCCAGAGGTGCCAAGGAATCATAGACCGTCTGCTTAGCCTCAGCAAAGGGGATGTGCTTGTCCACACCGTCTACCAAAGAAGTATACACATCGTAGAAATGCAGCTCATCCACGCCCAGCAGCTTCTTGCGCAGCCGGACGTAGCGGTGCATCTTGTCCAGATTCTGGTGGACCGCCTCGATCAGATTCAGATATACAGAAGTAGGCACATTGGTCCGGTCCAGGGATGCTTCAAATGCGGAATTATATTTTCTGGCCTCGGCGAAGTACTTCAGCTGCTTATTCTGGGCATTCAGCAGGCCCGCAGCAGTGTTCTTGAACTTGCCGTAGGTACGGTACATCCTCTCATAGGCATTCTTACGCAGCAGCCGGTCGGGACTTTCCTCGCACAGCACGAAGGTGCCCTGGCTGACAGGATGGGGCTTGCCCTCGCTGTCCAGCGCATCGGGGAAGGTCATGTCCGCGTTGGAGAACTTGCCGAAAACATCACTGGGAGCGCCGGACATCTCACCTGCAGCAGCCAGCAGTCTCTCCTCTGCTGCCGACAGTGTGTGCGCCTTGCGACGGCGCAGATTGGTCAGATAGCGGCGGTAGCGCTCCAGCTTGGGCTGCGAGGCATAGAATCCGTCCAGGGTCTCATCGGAAATAGCCATAATTTCGGGAGTTTCGAAGCTACCGGCAGCACCCAGTGCCACCATAACGCTTCTGAACTTGCCGGTCATGGCTTGGTAAACGGGGTTACGGGTATCCTCATCGCCTTTGCGCATGCAATAGTTTGCAAGCAGGGAGATCTTTTCATCCAGTGCTTCCATTTCTGTCAGATAAGCAAACAGCACATCACCGCTTTCGCCCAGACGGCCGGCAAAGGACAGAATCTTCTCTTTATCCGCTTCCAAAGTTGCCAGCTCTGCCTCCCAGGCTTCGTCTGTGGCATACAGATCCTCTGTAGCCCAGGTGTCTTCCACCGGGATTTCAGAACGCTTGCGAATTTTTAAGGTTTCTTCCATATTGGTCTCCTCCTGTTTTGTGTTTTTTTATCATTATAGCACGGCTTTTGCAAAAAGCAATTGAAATTGCGTCCACCTTGTGATAAAGTATCCACCGGTGATAAAATATGAACAAACGACTCCGGGGCAGCCTTGCCCTGCTGCTGGCCACCGTGATCTGGGGATCCACCTTTGTGGCGCAAAGTGTGGGCATGGATCATGTGGGCCCCTTTACCTTTCAGGCAGCCCGCTGCCTGCTTGCTGTCATCGGTCTTATGCCGGTGATCGCTTTGACTGACCGTAAAAAACAGGATCAAAAAAGCTTCCTTATCCGCTGGGCAGATAAAAAGCTGTGGATCGCCGGCATTTTGTGCGGCATTCCCCTGTCCTTGGCCTGCAATCTGCAGCAATTCGCTTTGGTGGATACGGATGCGGGAAAGTCCGCTTTTCTGACTGCTATGTACATCGTGCTGGTTCCCGTTCTGGGGATCTTTTTCCGCAAAAAGATCACCTTTATGGTTCCCATCAGCGTACTGCTTGCCGTGGCAGGCCTGTACTGCCTCAGCTGCGTGGGTGTCACGCAGATCTCCACCGGCGACTTGCTGCTGCTGGGCTGCGCACTGATGTTTGCCGTGCAGATCGTGGCTGTGGACCGCTTTGCCGGCCAGTGCGATCCCCTGCGGCTGAATGCCATCCAAGCTTTGGTTTGCGCCGTACTTTCCGGCATTATGATGCTCTTTACGGAAACGCCTTCCCTTCCCGACATCCTGGGCTGCTGGCTGCCCATCGGTTATGCGGGCTTCCTGTCCATGGGTGCCGCCTACTCCCTGCAGATCATCGGCCAGAAGGATCTGGAGCCATCCCCTGCCGCCTTGATCATGAGTCTGGAGTCGGTATTTGCCGTGGTATTCGGCGCCCTGCTGCTCCACGAGACCATGACCGGCTGGGAGCTCACCGGCTGCGCGCTGGTCTTCCTGGCAGTGATCCTTTCCCAGCTTCCCGTCAAAACAAGATAAGAAGAACCGGGGCGGTCGCCCCGGTTCTTTTGTTTTAAATGGTGCCGATGGGTTCTTCCTTGCCGCTCTCAATGGCTCTGTAGATGGCATTGAGAATAAATACCGGCTGGAACAGATCCTCGTAGCTCTGCTGCTGGGGTTCACCCTTGAGCAGGTCGTAGTACTCGTGGAATTCCGGCGGGGTCACGCACTCCAGATCAAACACGCCGCCCTCCGCGCACTCGCCGAAGTTCACCGTTGCGCTATAGACAAAGCTGTGATCCAGATACTGGCCCACCACATCGAAGCCTTCATAGCGGAACACACAGCTAACGCTTTTTTCCGTAGCGCAGGCCCGAACAGCCTTGGGATAATAGCCGAAAATCTCGCACATGGTTTGCACCAGGTGCTGGGAGTAGAAGAAAAAGCCGCCATGCTCGTTGTGCATGCTCAGCGGAGCCCGCAGGAAGCCGCCAAGAACCAGACCCTTTTCCCCGGATTCTACCAGTGCCTTCAGTTCCTTGACCTTGGCGGCGTGCTTCAGTACGGATCCGCCACAGACGGGGATCTTCTTTTCCTTCAGCACAGCGCAGAATTCCCGGGCATCTTCTTCAGATACGGTAATGGGCTTATCAATATAAATGGGAATATTGTCATTCAGGTAGGGCTTTGCGAACTTATAGTGGTTATCGCCGTGCCGGGCCGTGACGATCAGACCGTCCAGCTGGCCCACCAGAGAATCGTAATTCTCCATCACGGGAACACCGTACTTTTCCGCCAGCTTTTCCGCCTCGCCCTCAAAAGGGCTATGAACGCCCAGAACCTGGACATCCAGCTTTTCGTCCCGGATCACATCCAGGAAGCCGTTGGCATGGCTGTTTTCGCAGCCAACAATTGCAATTTTAAACATATTTACTTTCCTTTCTTCGCCTCTTCCATACCCAGACGGAGGGTGCGGAAAGATTCGTCAAAGAATTCCCGATTCTCCCACTGCACGGACTTCCAGGGGGCTGTAATATAGCCGGCGATCTGCCCGTCACAAGGCTTTGCGTTCTCAAAATACTCCACAAGTTCCGGCATGTTCCGCTTGATACCGCCAAACACCGAGCCGGTGGGCGCATACACAAAGCCTTTGTGCATCAACTCTGCCGCCACCTTGCGGATATGCACCTGGTCAGGCAGATCCTCAATGAATTTCAAGCCCTGGGCGGCGTACTTGCCGTCCTTGTCGATGGTCTCAATGGGGGTGTAGCTTTCCGGCCGGAAGGCGTTGTAATACCAGGGCGAGATCAGCACCTCGTCCGGATCCACATTGGCCATAAATTCCTCGGTATGCTCAAACAGGGAATCCGCCCAGATCCAGGGCTTGGCACCCACATCCTGCACACAGTCCATCAAAAACCGCAGATCATGCCAAAACAGCTTTCCCTTGCGGTAGACCACCAGGTCGAAAAACTGACCGATGTAGTCATTTTCCTCGTCCATGCCCAAATGGATATACCGAGGCCGGTCAAACAGCTCATAGACCTCCCGGATCAGATCGGCGCACACCCGGTAATACTCGGGAGTAGATATCATATTGGCATAGGGACCCAGCCAGTTGCGGTGGGTCGTGGAAAAATTCAGCTTGGGGACCAGTGTTATGCCCATATCCGCGCAGCGCTTGACCTCCTGCCGCACCCGCTTGCGGCTCCAGGCACCATTCATGGATATCTCCGGATGGGTAGCATACTGAATGCCGTCACAAAGATCCAGAATCACCGTGTTCACGCCGGTCTTAGCCGCATTTTCCAGAATATAGTCCCACAGGCTGTCATCGAAGGGCAAGGTATCGTAGTGGTCATAACCAAAGTGCATGCTCAGCTGCACCAGAATGCCCCACAGTTTTTCCATGGCAGCCTCCTTAATACTTCACAGGCAGGGGATTCTGGCCGTGAACAGTCTCGATCACATTGACAATGCGGGCCGCCATTTCGGGCGTAACCTCCATGGGAGTACCCTTTGTCAGCTTGTTGTAGAGCATTTCATAGAAGTCATGGGTAGCCGCATCAAAGGCTGTGCCGCTGAAGTCATAATGCTCCTCGTGCATCTTCAGATCGTCACGGCAATAGGTAGGAACGCCCTCTTCCCACTTCAGTGTCTCATACTGCACCGGGCGAGGGGTATTTTCCTCGGGGATGTAGTACTTCAGATCCATGGCTCCGGTGGTGGTCTTCAGAGTGCCCTTGCTGCCATGGATGAGCAGGTTGTAGTTGGCGTAGGCATTGATGCTGCTGATCTCCACATCCACTACAGGCTTGCCAGGCGCGGTCAGAATGATCTTGGCATAGTCCTCGGCGTCACCGCTGGTAGCGCCCAGGCCCAGCCTGGAGAAGGCCACCTTGGCCTCGGGATCAAAGTCCAGCAGATCCAGTGCAAAGCCCAGGGGGTGAGGGCCGGTGTTGTACACGCTGCCACCCATTCTGCACTGCAGAGTCTGCCAGTCCCAACGGCGGGCAAAATTACTGAAGTGGATGCTGATCTGCTTGATATCGCCCAGCTTGCCGCCGGCCAGGATCTCCTTGACCTTGCGGTAGTAGGGAGCCAGGAAGCTCTGCTGGAACACGGCCAGTGTCACACCGTTCTGTTCGGCGGCGCGGATCATCTGGCAGCACTCAAAGTAGTTGCGGGCCATGGGCTTTTCCACCACCACATTGAACTTATGCTCCAAAAGGTCTTTGGTAACACCGTAGTGGTCATCGGAGAAGCTGGCATTGACCACCAGATCCAGATCTTTGCGATCAAACAGCTGCTGATAGGTTTCATAGACCTGACAGCCGGGATACTCCCGCAGCGCACGCTCCCGACGCTCGGCATCCGCTTCCACCACGGCGACCACCTGGCAGAATGTATTGGCCTCGGTCTTAAAGAACGCGCCATGAATGTCACGGCCGCTGCGACCCTGGCCAATGATTGCAATTTTTAATCTTTCCATATTGCCCTCCTGTTGTTAAAGTAGGTATATTAGCATTATATCCAAGATTTCTTCCATTTGGCAATTGCATTTTCCACAAATAACATTGCATTTTTTACACTAATATGCTATGCTGTGGCAAAGGAGGTGTTTCCGTGGACTTCCAATTGCTTTTTAAATATGAAGATTCTTCTCTTATCTGTAATCACTGCGTCAAAAAATTGCGGCCTTTTTCCTCGGGCAATCCACTGTATGACGAGCATTATCATGAGCTGTATGAGATCATATTTGTGCGCACCGGTACTATGGATTACTGCGTAGGCGGGCAGCGCTTTCCCATTACCGCCAATTCGCTGATGTTCACCCGCCCGGGCATCACACACGCCATTTGTTCAGACACGGATTCCGTCTACGACCGCATCGACCTTCTCTTTGACCCGAAGCTGATTCCCGGTGATTATCTGGAACAGATCCCCGCGGATGTTCATGTGCTGGAAATTGCGGGCAACCCCATCATCCTGCAGCTGTTTGACCGTCTGCGCTATTACGCCGACCGGCTCAGCGGCCAGGAGCTGCAGCGGGTTCTCTATGCGCTGATTGGGGAGCTTGTGATGGATCTGGCGCTGGCGCTGCAGCCCCGCTACCGGCAGCCGGACCCGGAGCTGTCGGAAATGATGCAGAAAGTGCAAAACTATATTCACGCCCACCTGCTGTCCATCACCGACATCGATGAGATCTGCAAAGCTCTGGGAATCAGCAAAAGCTACCTGCACCGGATCTTTGTCCAGGAGCTGGGCACCACACCCAAGCGCTATATCAGCCAACACCGGCTGAATCTGGCCCAGTGGGAGATCTCCACCGGCATCAAAGCTACCTCCATTTATGATAAGTACGGTTTTTCCGATTATTCCGCCTTCTATCGGGCCTTTAGTAAGCAGTTCGGCTATGCCCCCTCTGACACCCGCCAATCCGCTTTCCTGCACACACGCAAATAAGTCTCAGTCACCCGCCCGGCAAAGGGAAAGCGGCCGAAATACCACACCAAAAACAGGTCTGTTCCCATTGAACAGACCTGTTTCAGCGTGTCAAAGAAGTAGGTTTTACAAAAGAATGCCTATCTTCACAAAGGCCCCAAAGGGGATTCCAAAGGGGAAGGCGGAGGAAAGTCTCGATCACATATCCCCGGTCCGCTTTCCCCTTTGGTCGTCTGGGGAGTCAGGGGGGCATACGAAAGGGCCCCCGCCCTCCCCAGCCGACCAAAGGGGAAAGCGGCCCGGGGGTATGTGATCAAGGTTTTCCCCCGCTTTCCCCTTTGGAATCCCCTGTGATAGAGCTTTTGTGAAGATAAGCATTCTTTCGGAAAGCCACTTCTTTGAAAGACTTCCTGCAAGGATAGCACAGCAGGGGGAAATAAGGACGAAGGGTTATGATACTTTCTGTCCGGCCAGAAAGTATCCAAAGAGCCGCCGGGGACCTTTCGTATGGTCCCCGGACTCCCCAGACGACCAAAGGGGAAAGCGGATCGGGGATGTGTGATCAAGGTTTTCCTCCGCTTTCCAAGTCGGAGGCCAAGCGGTCTTAGGAAGACAACACCCACAGCCAACTCCTTGGCTCACAGAACGACATGGCTACGATCCGACTTCAAAGGGGAAAGCGGTGGTAAGTCTCGATCTCACATTACCGGTCCGCTTTCCCCTTTGGTCGTCTTGGGAGTCCGGGGACCATACGAAAGGTCCCCGGCGGCTCTTTGAATACTTTCTCGCCGGAGAGAAAGTATCATAACCCTTCGTTCTTGTTTCCCCCTGCTGCTCCATCCTTGTAGGGAGTCTTTCAAAGAAGTGACTTTCCGAAAGAATACCTATCTTCACAAAAGCTCTATCACAGGGGATTCCAAAGGGGAAAGCGGCGGAAAGTCTTGATCACATATCGCCGATCCGCTTTCCCCTTTGGTCGTCTGGGGAGTTCGGGGACCATACGAAAGGTCCCCGGCGGCTCTTTTGGTTACTTTTTGCCCGGGCAGAAATATCATAAAC
>JAZUQE010000140.1:0-9791 GCA_045605575.1 Faecousia sp.
ACACTTTCTTGAGAGGCAAAACCTGCCCCTCAGGATAAGTGCGCTGTTTTTTCGACTTTTTATCCACAGTTTGAGACTTTTGCAAACGAAAAGAGGTGCTGCCTCTTATGATTTTTACAAATCATTTTGAGACAGCACCCTGTGATGTACGAGAAATCAGTGGGCATCCAGCCAGTCGTTAACCTTGGTCTTGGCCAGCCGCTGAATGTCTTCTGTGGGGTAAGGAGAGGCCTCGCCGCCGCAGACATACACAAAGTACAGTCCGCCGGGAGTCTGATACAGGCTCTCTTCATAACCGGCAGGATCACCGAAGTAACCGCAAACATGCTTCTTGACCAGCGTGGCGGTCTCGGTATCATACTCTTTCTTGCAGATGATCTTCTTCACTTTTACACTTCCTTTCTGTGGTGAACGGGCCTATTATACATGATTTGTTTTGAAAATCAAGTCTTTTCTAATTATTTCCAGCTGTTTTTCCTGCTTGTACAGCCGTTTTTCCTGTGCTATACTCTTGTAAGGAGGGAATTGTATGAAGGATCTGCCCATATTTACAACTCAGTACGGTGTTGCCAGCTTGACCCTGCGGGAAATTGCTTACCAGGAAAAAGCTTACATCAAGCTGCAGGCGACCCAGCAGCCCAGAGAGCTTCTGGAAGAATGCATTGGCTTTTGCCGTGCCGTAGGCGCTAGGGAAGTGTATGCCAGCGGCCATCTCTACCTGGAAAACTATCCGCTTCATACTGCTGTTGTGCGTATGCAGTGCGCAAAGGAAACCCTTGGGGATACGGACGCAGCACTTTGGCCCTTGCAGGAGGAACGGCTGGAGGAATTTCTGTCCATCTATCGGCAAAAGGTAAAGAATGTACCCAATGGAGCATGGTTGACGGAAGCGGACGGACAGAAGATCGTACAGACAGGTGGCGGGTATTTTGTCCACCGGCAAGAAAGGCTTCTGGGTATCGGCATTGTGGAAGGAAATGAATTGCGTTTCGTAGCATCCTTGCAACCCGGTGCAGGTGTGGATGTCGTGCGGGCTCTTGCGCATGCAGTGGCAGAACCGACGCTCGCTCTGGAAGCTGCAACTGCCAATCATAAGGCGATTTCCCTGTACGGGCGGCTTGGCTTTGTGGCAATGCAGGAGATCTCCCGCTGGTACAAGGTTTTGTAAAATTATTTCTCCGTGTCAAGAAAAAATACTTGACAACCAACTGCACGCATGCTATAATACCGCAGGTATCAAGCAAAAGTGCTTGACAGGAGGCACCACATGGACGCTACGGAACTGATTTTGCTCTTTGATTATTACGGCTCATTGCTGACACCTCGTCAGCGTGAGTGCTTTGAGCTGCGGTATAATCAGGACCTGTCCTATGGTGAGATCGGCGAAGAGCTTGGCATCAGCCGCCAGGGTGTCTTTGACAACCTGAGCCGGACGGAGGCCATGCTGAAGAATATGGAAGCCAAGACCGGCTGTGTCAGCCGGGATCGCAACTGCCGGGCTGCGGCAGTACAGATCGCTGAAGTGGCCAGAAAACTTGCCGATCATTCTGATCCGACCGTATCTGACGCGATGGGGCAGATCCTTGCCTGCATCAGCCGTCTTGAGGAGTAAGCTATGGCATTTGAAGGCTTAACTGAAAAAATCTCCGCTACCTTCAAAAAGCTTCGCGGCAAGGGAAGACTGAAGGAAGCCGATGTGAAGGAAGCAATGCGGGAGATCCGCATGGCCCTTCTGGAGGCAGACGTGAGCTATAAAGTGGTAAAGGACTTTACTAAGTCCGTTACCGAGCGCTGCGTAGGCGCTGATGTGCTGGAAAGCCTGACCCCGGCTCAGATGATCGTGAAGATCGTCAATGAAGAGCTGACAAAGCTCATGGGCAGCGACGCCAAGCATATCAATAACAATCCCAACGGACCTACCGTAGTTATGCTGGTCGGCCTCCAGGGCGCCGGTAAGACCACCAATGGCAGCAAACTGGCGGGCCTTATGAAGCGCCAAGGAAAGAATCCTCTGCTGGTCGCCTGCGACATTTACCGCCCTGCCGCGATTCAGCAGCTGAAGGTCTGCGGCGAAAAGCTGGGGATCCCGGTGTTTGAAATGGGGCAGGAGAATCCTGTTACCATTGCCAAGGAAGCGGTGCTGTATGCCCGTCAGCGTGGCCATGATATGGTATTTCTGGATACTGCAGGCCGCCTGCATGTGGATGAAGCGCTGATGGAAGAGCTGAAAAGCATCAAACAGACCGTCAAGCCCAATGAGATCATGCTGGTCGTGGATGCCATGACCGGTCAGGATGCTGTCAACGCAGCTCAGAGCTTCCATGAATGGCTGGATATCGACTCCGTAATGCTCAGTAAGCTGGATGGTGATGCCAGAGGCGGCGCAGCCCTGTCTGTCCGTGCCATCACCGGAAAGCCCATCAAGTTTGCCGGTATGGGCGAAAAGCTGGAGGATATTGAGCAGTTCCATCCTGACAGGATGGCATCCCGGATCCTGGGTATGGGCGATGTGCTGAGCCTGATCGAAAAGGCGGAAAAGGCTTACGATGCCAAGAAAGCCGCCGAGATGGAAGAAAAGCTCAAGTCCAACAAGTTTACCTTGCAGGATTTTTATGATCAGATGGTGCAGCTCAAGAGTATGGGCTCCATGCAGGACATTCTGGCCCAGATGCCCGGCGGCAATGCCATGAAGAACGTCCAGCTGGACGAAAAGGCCATGGGCCGCACGGAGGCGATCATCCTTTCCATGACCCCCAAGGAGCGGGAAAATCCCAATATCATCGGTGCCAGCCGTAAGAAGCGCATCGCTGCCGGTGCTGGTGTAAGGGTAGAGGATGTGTACCGGCTGCTGAAATCCTTTGAGCAGAGGAGGAGTCTCATTAAGCAGTCCTCCGGCCCCGGTGCCGGAAAGAAGATGAAGCGCATGAGCCGCGGCTTTGGCGGCTTTGGGGGCTTCCCCGGCTTCTAAAAAAGTTCGCTGAAAGCAATCGCTTTTACGATATAGACATACCAATTATGGAGGTGAAAACCATGGTTAAGATCAGACTGAGAAGAATGGGTGCCAAGAAGGCTCCTTACTACCGTATCGTTGTTGCGGATGCCCGCAGCCCCCGCGACGGCCGCTGCATCGAGGAAATCGGCACCTACAACCCCCTGACCAATCCCGCTGCCCTCACTGTGGATGCTGAGAAAGCTCAGACTTGGATCAAGAACGGCGCACAGCCCACCGACACTGTCCGTGCCCTGCTGAAGAAGGCCGGCGTGCTGTAAGTTGCCCCAAAGGAGAAGCGCAATGAAAGAACTTTTGCTGTATATGGCAAAGAATCTGGTTGACGATCCCGAGGCGGTTACAGTGAATGAGATCTCTGATGAAGACGGCACCGTACTGGAGCTGCATGTGGCAAGCGCTGACATGGGCAAGGTAATCGGCCGCCAGGGTCGGATCGCCAAGGAGATCCGTACCATTGTGAAGACTGTGGCCCAACGCTCCGGCGAGAAGGTTACGGTTGAAATCGTGGATTAACGGAAATGCGTGGCGATACGTCACGCATTTTTCGTTTCCCTAACTATATGGATAATAGGAGTGTTGGTTATGAAACTCCAATTTATTGAAGCCGGTGAGATCGTCACCACCCACGGTGTCCGGGGCGAGATGAAGCTGCTGCCCTGGCTGGACAGCCCGGAGGATCTGTGCGATTTTGACCGCTGCCGCATCTGCGGCAAGGAATATGCCATCGAAAGCTGCAGGGTACAAAAGACCTGTAATCTGCTCAAGCTCAGCGGCATCGACACGATGGAAGCCGCCCAGGCTATGCGGGGCAAGACCGTGGAGCTCTATCGGGAGGATATTGATGATGCAGTCATCTTTGCCGCGGAGCTGATCGGTGTAGAGGTGTTCTCCGATGGGGGCAGCATCGGTAAAATTACGGAGGTTCTGGACTACCCAGGCAACAGCGTGTATGTTGTCAAAGGAAGCCATGAATATATGATCCCTGCGGTGAAGCAGTTTGTGCTGTCTACGGATCTGACTGCCAACAGAATGCAGGTCAAGCTCATTGAGGGGATGCGCACAGATGAGGATTGATATCTTGACGCTTTTTCCCGATACGGTTGGGGATGTGCTGTCGGAAAGCATCCTGGGCCGTGCTCAGGAGCGTGGCTTCATCACGATCCGGACCCACCAGATCCGGGATTACACTGCCAATAAGCAGAACCAGGTAGATGACTATCCCTATGGCGGCGGCCGGGGCGCGGTGATGACGGCGGATCCTCTGTACCGCTGCTGGGAGGCGGTTTGCGACCAGGCCGGCGGCCCGGTGCATACGGTCTATATGTCCCCCTGCGGTCACACTTTTAAGCAGTCGGATGCCATCCGCTTAAGCCAAATGAAAAACATTGTTATTGTCTGCGGCCATTACGAAGGCATTGACCAGCGGTTTATCGACGAATGTGTGGATGAAGAGATCTCTTTGGGAGATTTTGTGCTCACCGGCGGCGAGATCGCAGCTATGGCTGTCACAGATGCGGTCTGCCGCATGGTGCCGGGCGTCCTGGCAGACCCGGAGTGCTTTGAGGACGAAAGCCATTTTAACGGTCTTTTGGAATATCCCCAGTACAGCCGCCCGGCGGTCTGGCACGGTAGGGAAGTACCCCAGATCCTCCTTTCCGGCAACCATGAAAAGGTGCGTCAGTGGCGCAGAAAGCAGGCCTTGCGCCGCACACGAGCGCGCAGACCGGATATGTATGAAAAGCTGGACCTTTCCTCCAAGCAGGATAAAAAGCTATTGAAGGAGATGGAGCAGGAGGATTTGTTGCATGCACAAGCTGGAGATATTGAAAAGCTGGATATCGGAGAGTAAGCGTATTGTTTTCTTCGGTGGAGCTGGGGTCAGCACTGAATCGGGGATCCCGGACTTTCGCAGCGTGGATGGCCTCTATAACCAGAAGTTTGACTTTCCACCGGAGCAGATCATCAGCCATAGCTTTTATCTCCGGGATCCGGAGTATTTCTTCCGTTTTTACCGGGAGAAAATGCTGCCGCTTGGGTTTGGGCCTAATGTGACTCATAAGGTGTTGGCACGGTGGGAGCAGGAGGGAAAACTCAGTGCGGTGATCACACAGAACATCGATGGGTTGCATCAGAAGGCCGGTAGTAAAAAGGTATATGAGCTCCATGGAAGCGTTCACCGCAATTACTGCACACAATGCGGAAAATTCCACAGCGCGGAGTTTATCAAAAACAGCGAGGGCGTTCCCAGATGCGATTGCGGCGGCATCGTTAAGCCGGATGTGGTTTTGTACGAAGAGGGCTTGGATGATCGGATCATTACAAGCAGCCTGCGTGCCATCGAGAATGCGGACCTGCTGATCGTGGCAGGCACCAGCCTGACGGTGTATCCGGCAGCCGGACTGATCCATTATTACATGGGTGACCGCCTGGTCCTCATCAACCGGGATACGACACCCTACGACTCCCGGGCGGACTTGGTTTTACACATGTCCCTGGGATCGGTATTTGAATCGTTATAGACTTCGTGGCACTGCTCATCAGCAGTGCCACGTTTTCTTTATAGTACTCGTTAGTGTGCGCATTGTGCGAAATAATCCTGTTGGTCCTGCGCCGGACTTTTTCCGAATTTCTTCTTGAAAGCCTTACAAAAGTAACTGATATCTTCAAAACCGCACGCAGCGGAAGCGTCCTTGGTGCGTATATCCCTGGAGCTTCTCAAAAAGCTTTGGGCATAATTGAGACGCAGATTCAGAATATAAGTAAAGACGCTGCATCCATAGGCTTTCTTGAAGTCATGACACAGCTTGGAAACGGAGCAATGCTGGATCTGTGCCAGATGTTCCAGCGTCAACTTGTCGGCAAAATGCCGCTCGATATACAGACATATTTGTGCCATAGGTGTGATGGGGGCATCCATTTGCTGCTCAAGATAGTCGATGAAAAAACGGTAGGTCAAGGCCGAAAGTCTGCCTTCCCGCTTGTGCGCATAGTACTCTTTGATGATCTCCTGGATGGCTGCAAGAAAAGCTTCTGTATTGACTCGCTCCGAAAAAAGAAAGCTTCCGCAGCCATAGTGGGACAGCAGCTGCGGGATCACAGCGCCTTTCGCCGTCAAAAAGGCAGTGACCAGACCGCCTGTATTCTCGTATTCACAAGGGAATCCAGCTGCCGTAAAAAACGCACATCCTCGTTCAAGCGGGCGGGTTTTTCCACCGCAGTGCAGCAGTCCGGTACCGGAAAGAACCAGCAGGATCTGATAAAAATCACTGGCTCCCTCACGGTAGACCATGGTTGTTTGCGGAAAGTGACTGCTCGCGGTATGAAAGTAGATGGGAGGCTGTGGGATCCCTTCCGGCAGCAGGTTGATGGTAATTGGCTTCATAGGTACTCCTCAATGCAAGATATTCCAATTAACAGACAAGATAATCCGTTTACTGCTGGATTTATTTGCAGTAATATAATATCACATACAGGCTTATGTCTGCAAGTACATCGCAGAAAATACTGCCGGAAAGGAGCCTATCATGCGATTTTACGAAGATCTGAATCACCTTCACAAAAACCGTATGCCCCAGCGTGCATACTATATTCCCGAAAACGAGGGCGCATGCACACTGCTCAACGGAAACTGGGATTTCCGCTATTATGAAGCTGACTTCATGGAAGAGAAGATCATTACCCAGTGGGACAGTATTCCCGTGCCTTCCTGTTGGCAGCTGCATGGCTATGACTGTCCCAATTATTCCAATATCAACTACCCCTATCCTGTGGATCCACCATTTGTACCGGACGAAAATCCCATGGGCATTTACCGCCGCTGCTTCCGGCTTGGTGACCTGCAAAACAAGCATTACATCGTTTTTGAGGGTGTCAGTTCCAATCTGGAGCTGTATATCAACGGTCAATTCGTGGGCTATAGCCAGGGAAGCCACCTTCAGGCAGAGTTTGATATTACGGATTATGTAACGGCAGGTGAGAATGAGGTCCTGGTGAAAGTGCGTAAGTGGTGTTCCGGCAGCTATCTGGAGGATCAGGACTTCTTCCGTTTCAACGGTATTTTCCGCGATGTGTATCTTCTTTCCCGCCCTGAGGGTCACATCCGGGATATCCATATCTTGACCGAAGAAAACCGTATTCTTGTAGAAGTTGAGGGTCAGGCCCAGATCGCACTGTATGACGGCAATACGCTGCTGCAAGCCCAAAATGCTGAGGGATATGCGGAATTTACCGTGAAAGACCCTGTGCTTTGGAATGCGGAAAAGCCTTATCTTTATGATCTGGTCTTTACATATAGCGGTGAAGTGATCCGCCAGCGGATAGGCTTTGTAAGCTATTCCATCAATGGGGAATCGGCTTTTTGCGTCAACGGTGTGCCGGTGAAGCTCAAGGGCGTCAATCACCATGATACCCACCCCGCCAAGGGTTGGTATGAGTCTGATGAGGACCTCCTGCTGGATCTGCATCAGATGAAAAAGCTCAATATCAATACCATCCGAACCTCCCATTATCCGCCTACCCCCAAATTCTTAAATATGTGCGACGAGCTGGGCTTCTATGTGATGCTGGAAACGGATCTGGAGACCCACGGCTTTGTCAATCGTTGTCCCGACGTACTCGGCTACGACATGGTAGACCATCCCGAAGCCTGGCCCTGCAGCCGCGGGGAGTGGAAGGAAGCTTTTGTGGAGCGGATGGAGCGCGCTTATAACCGGGATAAGAATCACAGCTGTATCTTCAGCTGGTCTACCGGCAATGAAAGCGGCCATGGCCCTAATCATCTGGCAATGATCCGATTCCTTCGCAGTGCGGACAACCGCCGGCTTGTGCATTGTGAGGATGCCTCCCGGGCAAGCAACCGGTATCCGGAGTTTTACAGCCGCCCGGATCTGTTTTCTATTATGTATCCCAATGTGGAATATGTTGCGGAATATGCCCAGGATGATACGAAGCCCTTACCCATGTTTCTGTGTGAATACGCCCATGCCATGGGCAACGGCCCCGGCGATACGAAGGATTACTGGGATGTGATCTACCGCTATCCCAAGCTCATCGGCGGCTGCATTTGGGAATGGACGGACCATACCGTGCTGGTGGACGGTGTTGCCAAATACGGCGGTGACTTCCATGAAGCCACCCATGACTTAAACTTCTGCTCCGATGGTCTGACATTCTATGACAGAAGCTTCAAAGCAGGTTCGCTGAATGCCAAGGCAGCTTATCAGAATATGGGCTGCCAGCTGAAAGACGGACAGCTTTTGGTGACGAATCTGTTTGATTTTACAAACCTAAACGAATATACCTTCCGCTATACCCGTGTTGCCGATGGCAAGATCCTGGAAGATAAGCAGCTGCACCTGGAGCTTGCTCCCAAGCAGACGGCCGCCATTGCCATAGAACCGGTGGCAGAATGTCAGTATGGTGCGTTTGTGGATTGCTTCCTCTATGATGAAAGCGGCTATGAAGTAGCCATGTCACAGCTGGAACTTCCATGCGCTTGTGAAAGTATTTTGCCAAAGGCTGCTGCCGCCAAGGTGCTGGAAACGGATGACGATTATATTGTAGAGGGCGAAGGCTTCCGTTATACGCTTTCCCGGCATTTGGGTGAGATTACCAGCATCGTAAAGAATGGGCAAGAGCAGCTGACCGACCGCGTTCGCTTGACTGTGATGCGTGCACCTACAGATAATGAACGTAAGGTGAAGCAGATTTGGTATAAAGACACCGGTAGCTGGCAGGCCGAGGGCTTTGACAAACTTTGGAATAAGTGCTACAGCTGCGTTCTGGAGGGAAATACGGTTACTGTAAGCGGATCTCTTTCCGCTATCAGCCGCAATCCGTTCTTCCGTTATCAGGTCAAATATAGCTTCTTTGCGGATGGATCTGTGCAGGTGAGTCTGTCCGGCGATGTAAGAGAAGATTGTGTATGGCTGCCGCGGCTTGGATTTGAATTCCATGTGCCGAAGGAAAAGTCTGCTTTCCGTTACTTTGGCCATGGTCCGCACGAAAACTATCAGGATATGCACCACCATACCCGTATAGACTTCTATGACAGCAGTGCACAGCAGGAATACGTCCCTTACATCGTACCCCAGGAGCATGGCAATCACACCGCAGTCAAGCTGCTGCAAATGAAGGATGGGCTGGAATTTTACTCCGACAGTGGGTTCGAATGCAATGTGTCCCACTATAGCGCTATGCAGCTCTTGGAGGCTATGCATACCGATGAATTGATCCCGGGGGATACGATCATCCGCATTGATTATAAGAATTCCGGTATTGGTTCCAATTCCTGCGGTCCTGAGCTGCTGGAAAAGTACCGCCTCAGCGAGAAACATATTGAGAATTTTACTTTCTGCATGTGCCTGTAAGTCTTTCTATTTCCGCATCATTTCGTTAATTTATAATGAAGGATCCCCGGACCTGCGGTCCGGGGATCGCAGGCTGTCAAAAAAACATATAATCTTCTTAAGAAGCCGTAGGGGCGGCGATCCGCCGCCCGCCCAACAATTGCGTAGCAATTGTTGGGATTTTCAAAGAAAATATAAAAATATCGCCAAAGACGATGCAATTTTGTTTGCAAAATTTCAGGGCGGTTGGTAAGCGCCCCTACAGCGTTTTTTGTTGAATTTTGCGTGAAACGACACTTTTTTGACACGCTGAGATCCCCGGACCAAAGGACCGGGGATCGTGCAGTCTGTAAAAAACATACTATCTACAATGATAGAGCAGCAGGCGTGAAAGCGAACGAAGGAGATGATACTTTCTGTCCGGCCAGAAAGTA
>JAZUQE010000141.1:0-6823 GCA_045605575.1 Faecousia sp.
GCAATGGACAGTACATAGCACCCCGCCATGAGAATTGTCAGGTTATCCATATCAATGGGCAGCGGTGTGCGCCCATCGATAGTCAGCGCAGGCCCCATAAAATAGATGAACCCCATCTGCCAGAAGCAGAACATGACAAAGCAGAACAGGTGCTTCAGGCTGACATTCTGCCGCTTGCGCTGATTGGCCAAGAGAAAGGAATCATTCATAGCAACATCCCCAGTTTCGGTGAAAATCCCCCGAAATATGGTAGGTAACCTGTAAAACCCCTTAAACAAGGGATTTATGCAGTCCCCCATAACCGATATAATGGAACCGGACATAGAAGATCGGGTTGCCCATATCATAACAGATATGGCACCCTAATTCAACCGTTGTTCCGAAAACCTACCCGATATGGTAGGAATACCACCATCCCAAAGGCATGGCGAAAGGGGGAACCGATGGCAGATAAGACACAGGAAAAACTGAGCTTCTTTGAGTATATGGCACTGGCAAAGCAGGAACTTCTGTCCATCCAGGCAGAACACCCGGAACTGGCAAAGCTTTCTCCCCGGGAGATCGAGGTTTTTGCCTATCTGCTCACAGATAAGACTCAGGAAGAAATCGCAAGAGAACTGTTCATCAGCAGTTCGTCCGTCCATTTCCACTGTAAGAACATCTACAAAAAGCTGGAGGTTTCCGGCAGAAGACAGATTCTGATCAAATACAAGGATCTGTAACAAAGGGAGGAGCAAGAAATGAGTTTTTGGGAGAGAACATTACGCAACGCGGTGAGCAAGGGCATCAGCGATGCCATCGGCAAGGCGGTACAGAAGGCGGTGGAGCCTACGGCCACGGAACTGGCAAATAAGGCCGCGGACCATCTGAATCAGGCCGCGGGAGAGGCTGCACAGCAGACCCGGCAGGCCACCTCCGGACTGGAAGGTGCCTTTGCCAATCTGGAGCGGTCCATGCAGGGCTATGCCAACCAGATGACAAAGGACCTGAAGGTCTGCCCCGAATGCGGCCAGCCTGCCTCCGGGGATAAAAAGTTCTGCCCCGGATGCGGCGCCAAGCTGCCGGAGCAGACCCTGGGCCAGAGTGCCGTCTGTCCCAGCTGCGGCAAGCAGAACAGTGTGGGCACAAAATTCTGTCAAGACTGCGGAACCAAGCTGCCGATCGCGGTTCAGGAGGAACAGGCCCGTCAGGCAAAGGACGAGGCGGAGCTGTCCCGGTGGGATACCCTGCTGCCCAACTTCCCTAAGTGGACCTGCGGCGGCAGCGAATATAATCTGGAAGAATATGAGCCCGGTATTTTCGGCTTCTCCGCCGGATTCAACGGAAACAGCGCAGCTGCCCACCGGGCGGTGGAGGCCTACCGTCAGATCCTTCTGCAGAACGGTTTCCGCCAGGCAGGCCAGTATCCCAGCGCCGCCCATCTGTATAAGAAAGTAAACGGTGTCTGCTGCCATGTGGATACGGAGCATTGCTTCGACGGCGATCCCGACCGGGCCTGCATCGGTCTGGATAACTCCGAGCCCTACGGCGGATTTGACTATGTGAAGCCGGAACCGAAAAAGCAGCTCAGCCTGAAAGATCTGTTCCGCTTTTAATTGACCGTCAGAGGAGGGAAAGAAAATGAAAGCAAGTCAAGTGTTTTTGAAGACCATGCCCTTCTGCATGGCGAAGTTCGCGCTGGGTGGCATCATGATCCTGATCTGCGGCCTGCTGCTGGCCATCCTTATGGGCATCGGCTGGCTTTTCGGTGAGGTTGGTGTGTTCATCGGCTTTCTTGCCTGGATGGCTTCCCTGAGCATGGTCCATCTGGCCGTGATGCAGTATGCCGGTTATCTGGTGAAGGCAGGCCACATGGCGGTCATCGCCGAGGCTACCACCACCGGCAAGGTTCCCGAAAACCAGGTCAAATACGGTGTGGAGTGCGTCAAGAGCCGTTTCCTGACCTCCAATATCTACTTTGCCGTGGACAAGCTGGTGTCCGGCGCCGTTAAGGAGATCCAGAAGGGTATTCAGAAGGTGGAAAACATGCTGGATTTCATCCCCGGCATGGACAAGCTGGCGGCTGTGGCCAAGTTCTTTGTGGAACTGTTCCTGGGTTACATCGACGAATGCTGCCTGGGCTATACCTTCTATAAAAAAGAGCAGGGCGCGTTCCAAAGCGCCTGCGACGGCGTGGTGATCTACGCCCAGAACATTGTACATCTGCTGAAGAATGCCGCTATGACCATGCTGAAGGTGGTGGGTGCGCTGATCGTGGTGTTCCTGCTGGCCTTCGTACCGGTGGGCATCCTGTTCCGCGTGATGAACTGGAACAGCCTGATCGCGCTGGCGCTGGCCTGCCTGGTGGCCTGGGTGATCAAGTTTGCTTTTCTGGACAGCTTCATCCTGTGCCAGACCATGGCCGGCTATATGGCGGTGGCCCCTGACACCGAGATCGCCTTTGACCTCTACGGAACGCTCAGCGGTGTCTCCTCCAGCTTCAAGGAGCTGTGGGAGAAGGGCGTGGCAGAGAATCCCGTTTACGGTGCCGCTCCTGCGGAGCCGGTCTATGCTGCTCCGGCTGCCGTTGAAACGGCAGCGCCCGTACAGGCGGCTCCCGCCCAGATCCCAGAAAGCCCTTCCGTCCCGGCACCTGCCGCGGCCCGGTTCTGCGGCCAGTGCGGCGCGAAAAATGAAACGGGAGCCGCCTTCTGCGGCGCCTGCGGTGCCAGGCTGTAAGGAGGCCCGGTATGGCAAGATTTTGTACCGGCTGCGGCAGCGAACTTCGTGACGGGGTGGCCTTTTGCACAGAATGCGGTGCGAAGGCGGAAATACCTGCCCAGGTGCAGCCTGCGCCTCAAAGCGTGCCCCAGCCGACCGTTTCGCATACATCAGCGGCGGAGAATTCCAGTCCGGTGGTTAGCACCGCCGCCTATTTCGGCATGATGTTGCTGTTTGCCCTGCCGGTCATCGGCTGGATCGCCTGCATCATCATGGCCTTTGCCCCCAAGAATGAGAATGTCCGACACTTTGCCCGGGCAAATCTGATCTGGCTGCTGATCGCTGCCCTGCTGGCGAGCCTGCTCTATCTGGCGGTGTCTGCACTGATCGAATTCGCCGCACCCTACATCGAGCAGATCCGCTCCGGTGATTTCGGCGAGCTGGGCGGATATGCGGAAATCTTCGAACAGTTTGGTGACCTGAAAGATATTCTGGACGGATTGGAAACGATCCCCAACGAATAAACCCGAACAGGAGGTAATCCCAATGAAAAAGCTTTTGGCACTTTTGTTGGCGCTGGCCATGGTCATTTCTTTGGCAGCCTGCGGCGGTAATACGGATCCTACAGAACCTGACCCAACGGAAGCCCAGACCGGAAAACCCACAGAAAAGAATGAGACCGATCCTACAATCCTGGATTCTGAGGACCTGGAGGATCTGGAAGACGCTCTGGATAAGCTGGAAGACCTAATGCCCGAAGGGTGGGACGAAAACAAGTACGGCGCGTACATCTACGAGGTGTGGGATTCCGAATTCCTGCCCGATTGCTTCCCGGAGCCTCCGGAGGGCATCGATATCGACCAGACCACCTTCAAGGATTACGACCACGACACACTTAACGGCGATTACAGCGTCGGTCCCCTGACCTACGAGAGTTATGAGGAATACCGGGAATACGGCGTGGGCTTCTACGCCACCCAGGAGCAGCTGGACGCTTTCGTGGCGGCGGTGGAAGCCAAGGGAATGACCGGCGGCCAGATCGAAGACGGCGAATGGTGCATCTATGAGTATTTCGGAGGCGGCTGGTACATGGAGATCTTTGCCAACCTGATGCACAACGACAAGGAGTACGATTACTGGGTGTCTGTCGATGCCACAGACGACTTGTTTGACCTGCCACAGTCCATCAGCGGCATCCCCCTGCCCCAGTGCGGCTTCGTCAGCTATGACTATAGCAAATATTTCACCATCCAGGATTTCTCCGACGGCTATGAGGATTTGGACTTCAATCTGTCCGGCGACACCCTGCCTACAGAGTATTACGCCGCCTGGCTCAACTACTACTGCGCCACCAATCAGGATGCCATCGACTATGCCCGGCAGCTGAAGGACCTGGGCTGGGAAGTGGAATGGGAGTCTGACAGCGAGGACGGCTACCGCTGCTGCCTCCACAAGGACGGTATTTATGCCGTTTCTAATTATTATAGCTATGACGGCGTGCTGGAAGTCGGATTCTCCGACATGATCGAAAATCTGTCTTATTGACGACCGGTTCGGCTGAAGGCGTTGCTTTCAGCCGAAGGTTGCTTTTTAAACAGGAGAAAACATGAAACATTTGAAAAAACTGACGGTCCTCCATTCCAATGATATGCACGGGGATTTTCTGGCAGAGGACAAAAGCGGCAAGCTGATCGGCGGTGTGTCCATGCTCTCCGGCTACATTCAGAAGGTTCGGCAAGAGGAGGAAAATGTCATTTATGCCGTCTCCGGAGATATGTTCAGCGGATCTGTTATCGACACCGAATTCAAGGGCATTTCCACCATTGAGATTATGAATATGCTGGCGCCGGATGTGGCGACTTTGGGCAATCATGAGATTGACTACGGCTTGGGACATTTGCTGTTTCTGGAGAAATGTGCCCGATTCCCCATCATCAACGCAAACCTCTACCTGACAACCAACGAGATGCGGCTGTTCCAGAGCCACATCATTCTCGAAGTAGGCGGCATGAAGGTGCTGTTTATTGGCATCCTCACCGAGGAGGTGTTGGCTCAGGCGCGGAAGGATCGGCTCATCGGCTCCTTTATCAATGTCCGTGAAGCCGTTTCCGAGGTGGGTAGGATCTGCAACGCCTATCGCACAGAGGATGTGGATCTGACGGTGCTGCTTACCCATATCGGTTTTGAGGAAGACAAGCGTCTGGCTGCTTTGCTGGATCCCAGATGGGGTGTGGATATCATCATCGGCGGACACACCCATACCTATTTGGAAGAACCTTGCGTGGTTGCGGGGATCCCCATCGTCCAGGCAGTCACCGGTACCGATCAGATCGGCCGATTCGATCTGATCATTGACACGGATCGGAATGCGCTGCACAGCTATACCTGGGAACTGATCCCTATTAACGGTAACCACTGCCCCCGGGATACGGCTTTGGAGAAGGTGGTGGAAGCTTACAGCGATGCGGCGGAGGAGAAGTACAACCGCTACATCACCCGGCTGGCGGGGGTCTACACCCATCCGATCCGAAACCGTGAGTCCCAGCTGGGCCGTTTGGTAGCGGATATGTTCCGGAACAATCTGGGACTGGATGTAATGCTCCTGGGCTCCGGTAGCCTGCGTCTGCCCCAACTGGGCCCTCTGGTGACACTGCGGGACCTGACGGAACTGTTTCCCTTTGAGGAGGAGATCATCCGTGTCACGGTGACCGGTCGGCAGCTGAAGAAAATGATCCGCCATATCTTCCGGGCGGAAGCGCTGGCAGATGACCACGCGGAATACTATCAGTTTTCCAAGGGCATCCGGGTAGTGGTATCCCTGGGAAAGAAGCAAGTGACAGAGCTGCTTTTCGAGGATATGCCCATCGACGATACCCGGCTGTTCCGGGTAGGTATGCAGACCTATCATTTTGTAAATATGAGCGCACTTCTGAGTGTTAGTCAGGAAGAGGCAGCCCAAAACGCTCCCATCAAGACGCTGGCTACCAGCGCCCGGGACGCCCTGGATGAATACCTGAGCCGTGTGGAGCTGGTGACATGTCCGGAAGACCGGCGTTGGATCACATTGGATTAACCGCTGATATGAAAAGAGGGAGAATCATATGAAACGCTTGACAGCATTCCTTCTGGTGCTGTGTCTGGTGTTCCTCACCGGATGCTCTGCTTTGGAGGAATGGAATCTGAAGGATATCCCGGTCCTGGGAGAACTGCTGTTTGGAGCAGAAGTTCCCACCGGGGATACCAAACCCACGGGACAATCTGGAATCCCTTCGGGGGAAACGGAGGATTTGTCCATGTCTTTGACTGCGGAGCTGGAGCAGGCCCGCCAGGTGAAGCTGGCGCTGGACGGCGAAGCCGCGCCGCTGGCGGAGTATGCCCAAACCATTATGACCCTTCGGGACGAAGGCATTAACTTCCTTTCCTATGGCCTTGCCTGGCCCGCGGAGTACAGCCTGTGCTATGCCCTCTGCTGTACCAGCTCTCTCCGTTACGCGGCGGAGCTGCTGCTGGAAGCTCGGGGCGAAGCTGTTCAGGCCGGCCGATATGCTGACTGGGACACCATCGGCGCCATCAGTCTGGCCTGCCCCTGCCCCTTCCGGCTGGAGGCTTTGGTGTGCAGCCAAACCGGCGATACGGAACGGGAGGCAGTGTGCCGGGAGCTGGCTGCCCTGAATCCCCAACAGGTCCACGGCAGCGAAGGTTTTGATATCCTTCCGGACATGAGCACCGCGGGGCTGAAGGAACTGAAGGGAACGCTGGAGGCCTTTGAGGACCATCTGCTGGGCCTGTGGCCTGCGGAGCCTGTTGCCGCCGAACGCAATGGGTATGAATTCAGCACCGAATACTACTATACCTGTGCCGCTTTTGCACTGGAATTCGATAATCAATGGTTGGCGCTGGACTTCTACGAGAAAGCGCTGCAGACCAACCCCTTCCTGGCGGATACCTATGCGGTATGTGCCATGCAGGCCATCAATCTGGAAAGCCCGGAAACGGTGCTTGCTTATCTGCGGGGCGGTCTGGCCCTGGATGAGACCCATCCCGGACTCAATGCCCTGGCAGCTGCCTTCTGGCTTTCTGCCGGAGAAGAAACACTGTATAAGGAACATCTGGCTGCTGCCAG
>JAZUQE010000142.1:0-4697 GCA_045605575.1 Faecousia sp.
GTCTGCAGCATAGCCTGCAAAGATCAGAACATGGTTCCAACCGGAGCCATCGCTTTCCATCAGAAAGCCCAGATCTCCGGGAAGCAGCTCTTCAGCAGTAATGGCTGAAGTCGGAGGCCAAGCGGTCTTAGGAAGACAACACCCACAGCCAACTCCTTGGCTCACAGAACGACATGGCTACGATCCGACTTGTCTGCAGCATAGCCTGCAAAGATCAGAACATGGTTCCAACCGGAGCCATCGCTTTCCATCAGAAAGCCCAGATCTCCGGGAAGCAGCTCTTCAGCAGTAATGGCTGTAGAGTTTTCCCACTGTCCGCCGGTACCTGCCTGAAGGCTGATGCCTAAAGCTGTCTTGTAGGTCCAGTCAGAGAAACCAGAACAATCCAAACCAAAGGGACGGATAGATCCGGAGGAGCTGGAGCCTGCTGCAGTAACCAACTTGGGAGTGTTCCATTCTTCATTCCAGCCAGGACCGCTTTTGCCACCCCAGAAGTAAGGCACCTTGCCGACCAGGGATAGTCCTGTGGTGATAATGTGCTTGCGGGTTGCATTGCAGTTCTGAGCAGAAACAAAGGCTATGAGTTCTGCGTCGGTAAGCGGAACTACAGTTCCGTTTCCAAGGGTGCCGTAGAGAGTCATCTTCAGGGAGTTCGCCATATTCTGTGTGACTTCACCGTATGTCAGATTCATGTTCGGATACTGGGCAGACATGTCCATACCGAAAGCACTAGACACCACTGTGTTGTCAAAGGGATGAATAGTGCACTCTACATATTTAATGATCTCAGTTGTGGGCTCCAGGGTTTCCTCACCGTCAGCCTCATAATAAGTGGCACTGCGAGTGCCGGAAATAGATCCGTTGCTGTAGGTGGGAACACTAACGGTTACAGCCTTATACTTCGGAACAGTAACTGCTGTCTCGGATTCTTTGACTTCATCAGGCAGATAGTAGGTGCGCTGCTCGGTTGTGTATGTATAGCGAGTGACGCCATTGACAATACCATTGACCTGAACAGCGGTCACGACAGTGATTGAAACCTCTTTATATGTAGAATAGGTAACTGGCACAATGCGCTCCAGCTCTTTTTCTACATAGGTAACTGGGAACATTTTGTCAGTGCTGCCACTGAGTTTGGAAACCATATCGCTGGCACTGGTGTTTTGCTGCTGCAGGGAAGCCGAGTATGCTGCCAGAATATAGCTGACATCATAGCCTGCGGAACTCTGGGCAAAGTTGATCAGCGCCTGCATAGACAAGTCGTAATCATAGCCGCCATCAATAATGATGCTTTCAACATGAGCCAGTGCATAGTCATAGCCGGCATCAACGACGGCGGTAACATCGTCCGTCAGCTCTTCATAAGCCACTTGGATAGATGCGGTATCGGTGGAGAAGGCAGGCTGATTGCTGCCACCCATCAGATAGTCCCATATGATACTGGGAAGCGATGCGATCATTACGATGAGAAACAGAAGGACAAGACAGATACAGATCAGTATCTTGTAAAGCGTGTGTCTCATTGCCCATGCTGCAGAAATGATCGCTCCCCAGGGACCACCGCTTGCTGTGCCGGCCGCAATCTCTGCAACGGCTTTGCCGCTTTCAACACCTGTCTTAACAGTTGCAGCCGCTGCATTTGCAGTTGCTTCTGCACCTTTAGCGGCGGCTTGTGTTGCGGCTTGTTTGGATACTTGCTTTGCCGCTTTGGCGGCTTGGGAGGCAGCCTGACCAACATTGTCCTGACCATCTCCCATTTGCTGTTTGGGCGGCTCTGCCATAATCTCACCTCCAAAGGGGTTGGGAATGGAAAACGGCCATGATCAAGATAATCTCAATCATGGCCGCCCTTTTACATTTTTCTTCGCGGAGGCTTACGTTCGATGTCTCCACGCCGATCGGGATCTGCAAAGCGGGAAGGCGTTTGCTTGTATCGGACGGTGTCAACACTGACCGTTCTGACGCTGTCACCATCGTAAACGGGCTTTCCGTCCTGGAATACAGGTTTACGCTCCACTGCAGCTTCGCCTCGGATTGCATACCACTGGCTGCCCTGGGCATCCTCAAAGACCTGGTAGTCTCCTCTGGGTGCCGCATATCTGGACACATCGTAGAATGCTGTTCCGGAGCCATCTGCGTTTCGAACCTCGAAATGGCCGTCCTCACGATGAGAACCGTCGACCTGGGAGATCTGGGGCTCATAACCGGGCATAAACTGCTGGAAGGCAGCTTGGTTATATGCAGCAGCATCTTCTCCGGGTTCAAACTGGGGTACGTCTGCGTGTTGCTGAATTGCATACCAATCAACGCCGTTTGCAGACTGAATAACAGAGTGGGGAGCATCAGGCTCTTCAAAGTAAGCACTGTTGTACCACAAGGTGTTACCGCCATCGGGTGTGCTTGCTTCCAGCACGCCGTCGTCAACAGTACGCAGCATTGTGCCTTCGGGTGCACCGGGGAAGGTTGCGGCAACCAAGGGTGCTTCGGAGTAGCCGCCATAGACGCCGCCTGCATCTCCGGAGAAATCTCCTGCAGTATCGCCCATAGGATATCCCGGAATTGCGTTGGGACCATAGCCATCTCCGACGGCACCGCCAATACCATCTCCAGGCATATCGCCCGGTATCTGATTGGGGCCATAACTGTCTCCGACCACACCGCCGACAGCATCGCCAGGCATATCGCCCGGCATCTGATTGGGAGCATAACCGTCTCCAACCACGCCGCTGCTACCGTCTGCGGATACCTCACCAGGTCCGTCCGTAATAAGGACGCCTCCAGCGGGTGCATCCACAACAGTTCCGGGCACCACAATGTTTTCTCCGCCGCCTTCAACAGCAACAGAGGAGCCTTGAGGTACATCCGGTGTTCCATCGGGAGATCCTGCTCCAAACTGGGCAGAGCCAGGAGCAGCGTCTGCGCCGGGACCGTTGAAAACAGGAGCATCGTAAAATGCTCCCCGACCTTCGCCGCTGGCCATTTGATACCAAGAGCTACCATCGGAAGCAGTAACCACTCCATGAGGAACATCGGGTTTTTCAAACTGCGCAGCGTTGAACATCTCGACCGTGGAGGTCTTTCCGTCGGCACCGGTAGCCGTCGTTGTGATATGGCCGCCGGTGATTTGCGTGCCTTGCAGCTGGAAGCCCTGCATGTGGGGCATGTAGTTTCCGAGACTGCGATCTGCAATGTCGCCGGCAATGGTACCGGAAGCATTCGGTGCTCTGGTTGCCACAGAAGAAATGGAAGTGCTGTTCAGGGTTGCACCATTTCTCGCTGCGATACCGCCGAAAGCTCTTGCAAAGAAGCCTGCACCACCGCCAAAGCCCATTCGCTGACCGCCCTGAACGACGGCGTCGCGTACATAACTGTTGGGACTGAAACGAGATGCAAAGCCAGCTGCAAAGCCTTGGCCTGCGGCACCGGGACCTCCTCCAATGTTGCCACCGCCCCGGAATACGTTGCCGGCACGACCTACGCCACTGCCAACGCCGGTGATGACCCGGGCAGCCATGAGCAGTTCCATACCAAGACCGGTTCCGGTCTGGGCAACATTCAGGCCAATGGCAGCAAGATAGCTGTCAAACCGTTGTGCCGTCTTGAGGTATGCCAGAGCACAGAAGAGCCACAGGAATACCGAACCTTTGCCGGTGGTCAGAGCACCGCCGTTTGCCATGAATTGTCCCATGGAGGTAGAAAAACCTCTCAGAAACCAGACATTCATAACAAGTAACAGCAGCTGTGAGCCAACCATTCGGCACCAGGATTTGAATACATTGTTGGTTGCTTTGGAGCCACCCATGGAAAAAGCCAGAGGGGAAGTATAGCAAAGCACACCCACAACGATGTATCGTTCCACAGTTTCAAGCAGTAGTTTAAAGTAATTCCAGCCCAGAGCAATCTCCAGAATCAGAATTAAAATAAGTCCAACTACACTTAGTGTTGCCACCAGTGTTGTTAGACCGTTGGTTAGCGCTTGCTCTATGCCAGCAAAGGTAAAGTCTTCACCCGTCATGGTAATATCCATAAGCGAGGTGTACGGGGCACGGGCAATGGAAAGACAGGTCGTGAAAATCGGTTTGGCATAGCCGATCAGCAAAGCAAATAGTGCCGCGCGGACAATGAGGTGCCATGGATTCTCCGCCTCTGTGATTGGCCCTCCAAATGCTCGGAACAGCTGCCAGACGGTGATCAGTATCAAGATCGCCCAGGCAGTGATCTGCATCACATCGTAGGCCTTTGCAACAAAGGGGAAGTATTCTTCCATGGCGGTCATGTCAGTGCCCAAGGCCTCTAAGAACAGGCCGGACACCGCATCCATCAGACTCGAGACAATACTTGCCACCCAACCGACGATACCCTCAAAAATCCAGTCTAGAATGGGTATCACCTCCTCGGGTAGCCTGGATTTTTCATCGGACTACCTTACGGTGAATAGTTGCCGCCCTGGATCAGAGGCTGCAGGTATGCGACGATGAAGCCAAGAGAGTTCAGAATGATCCAGGTCACAACGATTCTCTTCAGCCAGCTGGTAGCCTCGTCAACGGCTCTCTGATTCCGTGAGATCATGCGGACCAGCAGTGCAATTGCAGAAACAGTGACTGCCACGATGGTACTGATGGCAACGATCTGACCGTACACGTCCTGAAGGATCGTTGAGAACCGTGCCCAGATGGTGCCGGTACCTGCTGCAGTCG
>JAZUQE010000143.1:0-35384 GCA_045605575.1 Faecousia sp.
ATATTTAGATTATTACAATAACAGGCGTATCAAGGCAAGATTAAAGGGCTTGCCGCCTGCTTTACACAGACAGCAAGCCCTCTTGGCGGCTTGAACAATTTGAGTTAGTAATATTTGTCTAACTTTTTGGGGTCACTTCATTGCGGCAGGCCGTTTGCTGTAAAATGAGGCCGCTGCGCTGCAGCGGCCTCTATGTCATATCATTACATGCGCGACAGCACATCTTCCATGGAAGGAACGCTGCTGATGCCACCGGGCTTGGTGGTGGAAAGACCTGCGCTGGTGCAGGCAAAGGCCGTGATGTTTGCCAGTTCTTCCTTAGTGAGCACCTCAGGTGCCTTCCCGGTCTGCAGAAGCTTCCACACGGCGCTGCCACCGAAGATATCACCAGCGCCGGTGGTATCTGCGACTTTGAGCCCAGACAGGCCGGGAACATGGCTGCAGGCACTGCCGTTGGAGAAATAGCAGCCGTCAGCGCCGCAGGTGACGAAGACCAGTTTTACGCCGAAGTTTTCCAGAATATGGGCTGCACCGGCTTCGGGGGAGAGCCCAAAAAGAAAATCCACTTCTTCATCACTGATCTTGACCACATCTGCCTGCCCAAGACCCCATAGCATCTGCTTTTTGGCCTCTTCCAGATCCTTCCACAGGGGCTTACGAAGATTGGGATCGTAGGTGATCAGCTTGCCGGCCTGTTTGGCGTAGGCAACCGTTTGGTAAGTGGCACTGCGGGCCGGCTCGTCTGTTAAGGACAGTGTGCCGAAATGCAGGGCCTGTGTCTGGTCGATCACGGAAAGCGGAATCTCTTCAAAACGGATCTGGGTGTCCGCGCCGGGCTTTCGGGCGAAGGAAAACTCGCGGTCACCGGTCTCATCCAGAGTTACAAATGCCAAGGTTGTGAACACGCTGTCATCCACGATCATGCCTTCTGTACCGATTCCGGCGTTGCTGAGAGTGTCCAGCAGGAGCTTACCGAAGGCATCGGAGCCCACCTTGCCGATCATTGCAGTTTTGGCACCAAATTTAGCTAGCGCGGCCAGAAAATTGGCTGGCGCGCCGCCGGGGTGGGCAGCCATGGTGGGATATCCTTCGGAGTCTGTGCTTTGACAAGTAAAATCGATGAGCAGTTCGCCCAATGCTACGACATCATACATATGTAAGCCCTCACTTTGTTGGATTTGTGACTATTATACCGCAACGGGAACTGTTGCGCAAGTGCTTTTTCGGATAAACATAGGAGTGTGCAGCGCATCAGCAAGAAAAAACTTGCTTTTTTTGGGTTTCAACGGTATAATAAACTGATTAGTTTTTACTATTATGATGGACGAGGTATCGTTGTGTATTTAAAGAGTTTGGAAGTACAGGGCTTTAAGTCCTTCCCGGATAAGACGTTGATCCGCTTCGGCGATGACATTACCGCCATCGTTGGCCCGAACGGTTCCGGAAAATCGAATATTTCAGATGCCATCCTTTGGGTCATGGGTGAACAGAGCAGCAAGACGCTGCGTGGTGCCAAGATGGAGGATGTGATCTTCGGCGGTACCCAGAAGCGTGCAGCGGTTGGCTTTGCGGAAGCAACCTTGACCCTGGATAATTCGGACCGGGCGCTAAGCTACGAGGCTAACGAGGTCATGGTCACCCGCCGCAATTACCTCAGCGGCGACAGTGGGTACTACATCAACAAACAATCCGCCAGACTGCGGGATATCCACGAGATGTTCATGGATACCGGCTTGGGCCGAGAGGGCTATTCCAATATCGGCCAGGGAAGGATCGATGAGATCCTATCTTTAAAAAGCGCAGATCGCCGGGAGATCTTTGAGGAGGCAGCTGGCATCTCTAAGTACCGCCACCGCAAGGAAGAGACGGAGCGCAAGCTTCAGCATACGGAAGACAACCTGATGCGGATCGGTGATAAGGTTTCTGAGCTGGAATTGCAGCTGGAACCGTTGAAGCAACAGTCGGAGAAGGCAAAGCGCTATCTGGAACTGAAGGATGAACTGCAAGGTGTAGAGGTTGCAGTGTGGCTGGACACACTGGATAAGCTTTCCGCTGCGGCCCAAAAGGCTGAAGAGGATTATGCATCCGCTGCTTTCGTGCTACAGCAGTCCCATGACGAATTGGAGCGTCTGACTGCACAGTCGGAAACTTTGGGGCAGACACTGAGGGAACGGGATGGAGAGCTGGAATCCGCACGGATCCATGTGAACATGCTGGAGTCCAGCCATCAGCAGCTTTCCGGTCAGATGGCGGTTCTGCGAGGCAATATTGAGAATAATAACAGTAATATCGCGCGGATCGAGGAAGAATTGAAGGGCCAGGATGATCGCAGCGGTGGTATCGCGATGCAGATGGAACAGTCCCGGAAACGGATCGATCAGATCGAACAGACTCTGGTAGAAAAGCGCGGCCAGCTGCAGCAGAGGCAGCAGGAGCTGGCTGCGATGGCAGCCAATGCCCAGGGTATTACGAAACAGTTTTTGGAGCTGCGCAGCCAGGAGACCGATCTTGCAGCTGATATAGCAGGTGCAGAAGCGGATATCCGCGGATTGGAAGCCGGTCTGCAGGAGAGTCAGGAACGTGCCCGGCAGCTGAAAGAAGATATGGATGCAGGCGATCAGCGAGAAAAAGAAGCAGAGGAGAATCTGGCTTCCTGCCGTAAAGCACTGAGTAAAGCCAACGATGACGTTACATCTGCAAAGAATACCATTTCAGGTTATACGCTGCGTCAGAATTCCCGCAGCAAGCGGTTGAATGAACTGACCGAGGACCTGCGGCAGCTGGATGCAAAGCTTGACGGTGTCCAGGCAAAATTGCGTGTGTTCCGCGCTATGGAGCGGGATTTTGAAAGCTATCAAAAGTCCGTAAAGCTGGTAATGCAGGAGTCCCAAAGAGGAAGTCTGCGCAATATACACGGGCCTGTATCCCGTCTGATCCGCACGGAAGATGCCTATACAGTTGCCATTGAGATCGCCCTTGGAGGCGCGATGCAGAATGTCGTAGTTGACACGGAGCAGGATGCCAAGGCGGGCATTGCGTTCTTGAAGCGCACCGGCGCGGGCAGGGCTACATTCCTACCCATCACTACCGTGAAGGGCAGTGCCTTCAAAGAGACAGGCGTAGAAAAGTGCCGGGGCTTTGTAGGCATGGCTTCTGAGCTGGTGAGCAGTGATCCGAAGTACCGGGGTATCGTGGAGAATCTGCTTGGCCGGATCGTGATCGCCCGTTCCATTGATGATGCCATTGCCATGGCCAATCAATACCATCACAGATTCCGGATCGTGACGTTGGATGGTCAGGTCATGAACGCCGGCGGCTCCATGACCGGCGGCAGCATAAACAAGGAATCGGGCATTCTTTCCAGAGCCAACGAGTTGGAAAAGCTTGCGGCCCAGGAAAAGCAATTGCAGGACAAGCGTCTGGTACTGGAGGCAGATGCGCTGGAGGCTAAGCGTTTGGCCGATCAGGTCGCGTTCCAGCTGGCTGCAGCCTCTGACCAGCTTCGGGAAGCAGAAGATCAGGTGCTGCGGCTACAGGGCCAGGAAAAACAGCACGAGATCCTACTTGACAGCATTCAACAGGCCGGTGCTTCTGCACAGCGGGAACTGGATGCTCTGGAATCCCGAAATCGGTTGGATCGGGAGCGATTTGCCGCTCAGCAGACGAAGATTCAAATATATACTGCGCAGCTGGAAAAAGTCCGGCAGAGCATTGCTGTATTGGAAGGTACCCAGACGGAGACGGCACAGGCTACCGCTTCCATTACGGAGACGATGACTGCTTTGCGGGCAGAAGAGGCCGCTCTTGTAGCAGAGCGCCAGACCGCAGAGAATCACATCACAGATCTGCAGCAGCTGAGAAGTGCCATGGAAGGCGACCGGGACAAAAAATTAGCTTTGATCGACATGATCCGCCAGGATAATGACCGCCTTGGCGGCGAGATCGCCGGTCTGCAGGCGCAGCAGGCTGAGACGGATGCACAGACCGAACAGATGCGGCAGAAATTGGAACGGCTATTGTCTTCCCGCGCGGAAACAGAAGCATCCAAGACCCGCAGCGAACGTCTTGCACAGGAAAAGTATAAGGATATCCTCAACATGGAGCGTGCATGTGCACTGCTGGAGCAGAAAAAAGTTACGACCTCCATGGAAGAACGGCAGACGATCGACAAGCTTTGGGACAGCTATGGACTGACTCCGGGTACTGCGGTGGAACACAGGGGACAGATCGAATCTGTCGCTTCTGGAAACCGTATGATCGGGGAATTGAAGAGGAAAATCGCTTCACTGGGTACGCCAAACCTGGGTGCTATTGAAGAATACGCCAGGGTAAACGAACGGTATACCTATTTGGCAACGCAGCGGGACGATGTGCTGACGTCAAAGAGAGAGCTGGAATCCATTATACGCAACATTACCCAGGAAATGACCACGATCTTTGTGGAAGAGTTTAAAAAGATCGATCATTACTTCGGACTGACATTTGAAGAAATGTTCGGCGGAGGTAAGGCTGCGTTGATCCTGGAAAATCCGGAAGAACCATTAAGCTGTGGCATTGAGATCCGTGTACAGCCGCCCGGAAAGCAGGTCAAGACCATTACACTGCTGTCTGGTGGCGAGAAGGCTTTTGTGGCCATAGCACTGTATTTCGCCATCTTAAAGGTTCGCCCCACGCCCTTCTGTATGCTCGATGAGATCGATGCTGCGCTGGACGACAGAAACGTAGAACGGTTTGCCAATTACCTGCACAATTTGAGTGAAAAGACACAGTTTATCGTAATTACCCATCGACGCGGCACGATGGAAGCTTCCGACGTGCTCTATGGTGTGACTATGCAGGAGCAGGGAGTCAGTAAGCTGCTGCGCCTGGATCTGAACCAGATGGAAGAATATTTGGGCATTATGGAATAAAGGAGAGCAAAATGGGCTTTTTTGATAAGATCAAAGCAGGACTGTCGAAGACCCGGGATGCTTTGAACCAAACCCTGGGCAATGTATTTTCCGGCTTCAGCCAGTTGGATGATGACTTTTATGATGAGCTGGAGGAAAGCTTGATCCTGGCAGATCTGGGCATGGATACGGCCATGAAAGCAACGGACCGACTGCGCAAGGTGATCCGTGAGCAACATTTGAAAACGCCTGAAGAGGCGAAGGCTGCCTTGAAGGAGATCCTGGTGGATATGCTGAACGTGGGCAATACCCAGCTGAACCTGCAGACGATGCCTTCTGTGGTGCTGGTGATCGGCGTTAACGGCGTGGGCAAGACGACTACTATCGGCAAGATCGCCACACGCTTGGTAGGCGAGGGGAAAAAGGTGCTGCTGGTGGCCGGTGACACCTTCCGCGCTGCGGCGGCTGATCAGCTGGAGATTTGGGCTGGCAGAAGCGGTGCGGACATCGTGCGACAGCACGAGGGTGCTGATCCCGCCTCTGTGGTCTATGACGGTATCCAGTCTGCCAAGGCGAAGGGCGCGGATGTGATCCTGATCGACACTGCAGGCCGCTTGCACAACAAGCAGAATCTGATGAACGAGTTAGGAAAGATCAGCCGCATTGTAGAGCGGGAACTGCCCGGTGCTGCCCGGGAGGTACTGCTGGTGTTGGACGGCACTACCGGTCAGAATGGCCTGATCCAGGCAAAGCAATTTAAGGAGATCGCCGGCGTGACGGCTGTGGCGCTGACGAAGCTGGATGGTACGGCCAAGGGTGGTATTGTGATCGCTGTGGCGGATAACCTGCAGATCCCGGTAAAGTTTGTGGGTGTGGGTGAGAAGGCAGAGGATCTGATGCCCTTTGAAGCCAGGGACTTTGTGGAGGCGCTGCTGTAATTATGAAGATCGTTCTGGCAAGCAAAAATCGTCATAAGCTGGTAGAGATCAGCAAGATTACAGAAAAGTTTGGCTTTGAGCTGGTGCTGCAAAGTGAACTGGGCGTGGATATCGATGTGGAGGAAAACGGCACTACCTTTGAGGAGAATTCTTTTATCAAGGCAGAGGCGGTCATGAAAGCTACTGGCCTGCCCGCCTTGGCAGATGATTCCGGTATTGCGGTGGATGCTCTGAATGGGGAGCCCGGCATCTATTCTGCCCGCTATGGTTTCGATGAATCTTTGGATGACTGGGGCAGGCTGGAACTGCTGCTGAAAAACACGGAGGAAGTGCCCGATGGGCAGCGGCAGGCACAGTTTGTCTGTGTGATCACCATGGTGACGCCGGAAGGTAAGGTGATCCAGGCCAGGGGCGAGATCCACGGGGAGCTGACCCGGGAACCCAGAGGCGAAAATGGCTTTGGATATGATCCGATTTTCTTTTATCCACCGCTTGGGAAGACCACGGCGGAGCTGAGACCGGAAGAAAAGAATCAAGTTTCCCACCGGGCCAATGCGCTGAAGGTCTTTTATGAAAAACTGAAGGAGGCAGGATATGCTGACAAGTAAAGAACGCGCGGAACTGCGGGCCCAGGCCAACACCTTAGAAACGACCTTGATGGTAGGAAAAGGCGGCGTGACCGACGCGGTTATTGCAGAAGCTGAGAATCAGCTGACCGCCAGAGAACTGGTGAAGGGTAAGGTGCTTGAGGGCGCTCTGATGTCTCCCAGAGAGGTCAGCGACGAGCTGTGTGAAGCCACTGGAGCCGACGGTGTGGCGGTGATCGGTACCAAGTTTGTGATCTACCGTTTTTCCGAAAAGTGCCAGGAGCAGCGAAACCAGACGGGACGGGCGAAGCGTAAGGAAATATCCGTAGCCAAGTCAAATCCCGTGCGCAAGGGCGCCAAGTCCCGCCGGGAGGCGGCAAAGCAGCAGCGCCAGCAGCGTAATGAGTATTTCCGTCAGCAGGCTATCGATAAGGCCATTGAACGGGCAAGAGAACGGCAGCTGCGCAACGAGGACTGAGTTAACCATTCATTTCTATGTGGGGGTGCGTTATGCAAAGAATCGGCATTTACGGAGGTACCTTCAATCCGCCGCATTTGGGACATTTGCGACTGGCGCAGTATGCGTTGCAGGCGCTGGAGCTGGATCGGATCCTGATGATCCCCGACCGGATCGCGCCGCACAAGCAAATGCCGGAAGGCACCCCCGCTCCGGAGCAAAGACTGGAAATGCTCAGGCTGCTGGTACAGTCTGAACCACGGATCGAAGTGTCCGCGTTGGAACTGCGGCGGGAAGGTCCCAGTTATACCTACGAGACGGTGGAAATGGTGCGTGCCATGTATCCGGATGCTGAACTTTTTCTGCTCATGGGTTCGGACATGCTGGAATCCTTCCATAAGTGGAAGGAAAACCATCGCATCGTTCGGGAAGTGACGCTGGCCGCTTTTTTGCGAGGCACTAAGGGAGAGCATGAAGCAGTGCTGCGTGCGAGCGACGCTTTGCAGGCAAAGGGCGCCAGGGTGGTAGTACAGGACAACCCGATTACGGCAATCTCCTCTACGGATCTTCGCAGACTGTTGATATTCCAATGCGCGGAACCTTTTTTGACAGCTGAAGTATGGAACTATATTCATCAAAATGGCCTCTACGGTACTGCGGCGAATTACCGGGATCTTCCTGTTGAGGAATTGGAAGCCGCAGTGATGGGACTGCTGAAGGAAAGCAGGAGGGCTCATGTATTGGGCTGCGCACAGACCTGCGAAGAACTGGCAAGACGCTACGGCGTGAATGAAACGGATGCGGTTCGCGCGGGACTTCTGCATGACATTACGAAGGCTTTGGATGGGCCGCTGCAATTGACTTTGTGCCGGGAATATGGTATGATACTGGACACATTTTCCGCGCAAAACCCCAAAACCCTCCATGCGTTGACGGGAAGCTTGGTTGCAGAGCGAATATTTGGGGAAAATGAGGCTGTGATCGCCGCTATCCGCAGCCACACTACGGGAAAGGCAGACATGAATCTGCTGGAAAAGATTTTGTATGTGGCAGATTATATGGAGCCAAACCGGGATTTTCCCGGTGTTGAGGAGCTAAGAAGCTTAGCTTATACAGATATCACCGGAGCCTTGAAATTGGGGCTTCAAATGACACTGGATATGCTGCACCGGCAGCAGCGGGAAATATCCCCCGAATCCATTCAAGCGTTGGCTTGGCTGGAAAGTGCCGGTGTTTGAAAGGGAGAGATTTATGAGAAGTGCAAAAGAAGTTGCAATGACAGTTACAAAGGCGTTGGATGCCAAGAAGGGTATGGATATTAAGCTGCTGAAGATCGACAAAGTCTCCAGCTTGGCGGATTATTTTCTGATCTGCACCGGCACCTCCAATACCCATGTTAAGACGCTGTGTGACTATGCGGAATACGAGATGGATCAGCTGGGCGAGCCCATGCTTGGCCGGGAAGGGCACCGTGGTAACGCTTGGGAGCTGCTGGATTACGGCAGTGTGGTGATCCATGTGTTTACCGAAGAGGCACGGAAATTCTATGATCTGGAGCGTCTGTGGGCAGATGCGGAGGTCGTGGATCTGAAAGACATTGTGATTCCTGAGTAATCTACGCTTGAGGTGAATGAGATGGCAAACTACGATCATTCCGCCATTGAGGCAAAATGGCAAAAAACGCGGGCGGAAAAGTTCCTTTTCCATACGGACGTTTGGGATTTTTCCAAGCCTAAGTACTACGTGTTGGACATGTTCCCTTATCCCTCCGGTGTGGGCCTGCATGCGGGCCATCCTGAGGGCTACACAGCTACAGACATTATGTCCCGCATGAAGCGTATGCAGGGCTATAATGTACTGCATCCTATGGGCTATGACTCTTTCGGCCTGCCTGCTGAGCAGTACGCAGTTTCAACCGGCAATCATCCCAACGGGTTTACGCAGGAGAATATCAAGACTTTCTCCGGCCAGCTGAAGGAGCTGGGCTTTGACTATGATTGGAGCAAGGTGATCGCCACCTCTGACCCCGACTTCTACAAGTGGACCCAGTGGATCTTTAAGAAGCTGTGGGAGGCAGGGTATGCCAAGCGCATCGTGTTGCCTGTCAACTGGTGTGAAGAGCTGGGCACTGTGCTTGCCAATGACGAGGTCATCGATGGTAAGTCTGAGCGTGGCGGATATCCCGTAGTGAAAAAGATGATGATGCAGTGGGTCATTGACCAGCCTGCTTTTGCTGAAAAGCTGCTGGAAGGTCTGGACGAGATCGACTGGCCTGAATCCACCAAGGAGATCCAGCGCAACTGGATCGGTAAGTCCACCGGTGTGGAAGTGGACTTTAAGCTGGTGGGCGGCGGCGCGTTCTCTATCTATACCACCTGCATTGAAACGATCTATGGCATTACCTTCATGGTGCTGGCACCTGACGGAAAGATCGTGCAGGGCCTTATGGACCGCATTGAGAACAAGGATGAGGTGGAAGCCTATATTCAGGCTTCGGCCAGTAAGAGTGAAATTGACCGTACCGATGCCACCAAGACCAAGACCGGCTGTCCTCTAAAGGGTGTCTACGCCATCAATCCGGTCAACGGCAAGGAAGTTCCTGTGTTTATCGGTGACTTTGTGCTGGGCAACTATGGTACCGGTGCGGTTATGGCAGTTCCCAGCCATGACCAGCGTGACTTTGAGTATGCCATTGCTCACAATATTCCCATGATCCAGGTTATCGAGGGCCGGGATGTCTCTGAATGTGCCTTCGAGAAGCAGGATTACCTGGGTAAGGGCTGCAAGCTGGTGAATTCTGAGGAGTTTACCGGGTTGACTGTCGAGGAGGCCAAAGAGGCCATTACCTGCAAGCTGGAGAAGCTGGGTGTAGCCAGAAGAAAGAATAACTACCACTTCCGTGAGTGGATCTTCGCCCGCCAACGCTATTGGGGCGAGCCTGTACCCTGTGTTTACACCGATGATGGCGAAACCGTGTTCCTGCCCGATGAGGAGCTGCCGCTGGTGCTGCCGGTGCTGGAGGATTATAAAGGCCGTAATGGCCAGGCACCTCTGGAGAACGCAACGGAATGGAAGCAATATGATCATAACGGCATCAAAGGCGTCCGCGAGACCTCTACCATGCCCGGCTCCGCCGGTTCTTCCTGGTACTACCTGCGCTATATCGATCCTAAGAATGACAAGATGTTCTGCGACCCGAAGCTGGCTGAGCATTGGATGCCTGTGGACCTGTACATCGGTGGACCCGAGCATGCGGTAGGCCATCTGATCTACTCCCGTATCTGGAACCGCTTCCTGTACGATAATGGCCTGTCTCCTGTGAAGGAGCCTTTCAAGAAGCTGGTCCACCAGGGTATGATACTGGGCGAGAACGGCATCAAGATGGGCAAGCGTTTCCCGGAATATGTGGTCAACCCCAGCGATGTGGTGCGGGAGTACGGCGCGGATACCCTGCGTCTGTACGAGATGTTCATGGGTCCCCTGGAGGTCAGCAAGCCTTGGTCCACTACGGCGGTGGCCGGCGCCAAGAAGTTTATCAACCGTGTGTGGAACTTCTTTACGGAAAGTGAGAATATCACAGACACCGACGATGGCAAACTGACCAAGATCTACCATCAGACGGTCAAGAAGGTGACGGGCGACTTTGAAGCCTTGGGCTTCAATACCGCCATTGCCCAGATGATGGTCTTTGTCAACGAGGTCTACAAGAACGGCACATGTCCCAGAGAATATGCTGAGGGCTTTATCAAAATGCTTTCCTGCATCACGCCCCACGTGGGTGAGGAGATCTGGCAGATCATGGGCCACCAAAATACTATAGCTTATGAACCTTGGCCTACCTACGAGGAAGCCAAGTGTAAGGACACGGAGATCAATATTGCAGTGCAGGTCAACGGCAAAATGCGTGGCACCGTACTGATGGCTGCGGATCTGGATAGTGATACCGTGATCGATAACGTAGTGGCCGATGAAAAGATCGCCAAGTTTCTGGAAAAGCAGGGCGGCAGCATCGTCAAGATCATCGTAGTGAAGAATAAGCTGGTCAATCTGATCGTGAAGTAATGTTTCGAACAGCCCGTATCTTGTGATGCGGGCTGTTTGGAAATCTGCATTGCTTTTTTGTAATTTTTGTGAATTCTTTCTTGACAATTGCAGAAATATCGGATATAATACACTAGCCTAACAAGTAGGCCCTGAACGTATCCAGGATCTAGCCGGATGCCATCGGAGGGAGGGAAAACCATGTCTGAAATTCGCGTTAAGGAGAACGAATCTCTGGAGAGCGCTCTGCGTCGTTTCAAGCGCAGCTGTGCTAAGGAGGGCGTGATCGCTGAAGTTAAGAAGCGCGAGCACTATGTCAGCCCCAGCCTGAAGCGTAAGCAGAAGTCTGAAGCTGCCCGTAAGAACAAGAGAAAGTTCTATTAATTTCTCCCTCATTCTTATTTGCTCAAAAAACTCCCCGTCATTTGACGGGGAGTTTTTCATTGTTCAGTTCCTGCCATAGACCTATACACTGAGAGATTTCCAGGGCTTGCGCTTTGCTTATTAGAGCGGAAAGATCATCGCTTGTTCGGTTGAGAGAAAATACGACGCCGGATTCGGTCATATCGATCCGGTAATGACACAAAAGGGATGCATCAAAGTACGGAAGGGCTTGCTCGAGGAAGGTGGCTCGAGAAAAATGACTGCCTTCGTTGGTTATGGTAATTTGCATTGTGTCCGCTGCGACTTCCAGCCAGATGGGATGACTGCGCCAGGGCGATATGTATTCCTCCAGATCTTGATCCAGAGGACATGGCGGCAGAAATACGGGACAGTCCAGATCGGCGGCGTAGACATGGGAAACGCCTACAGGGCGGGGAAGTTGTTGTATCAGGAGCTTACAAAGGTCGTGCGTTTCCAAAATGTCCGGACGCTGGAAGTCCAGAAGTACGCTGCTGCATTGGTACATCTCGATCGTCTCGCAGAGCTGATACGAGATCAGCTTGGGATCATGGCCGCAGATGGGTGTGCGGTCGTTTAAAATCAGCAAGGAGTCTGGGGGTAGAGAATCCGGGATGTTTGAAAGTCCCGTGGCGTAGGGAGAAAAATGACAGGCCATATAGGCCAGTTTTTCCGGAAGAGAATCACAGGCGGAAATTTCCGCAGCTGTCATGGCAAGATACAGTGAGATTCCCATGGACAAACGCCTCCCGGTATGCTATAATTCTACCCGAGTATATGAAAGTAAGGAGCCAATTATGCCGTTTTCCTTATTGCCGACTATGCGCACGTGCGCAATTACGAATTTGACAACGGAAAAGCTCAAGCAGCTGGGCATCCGGCTGTTGATGCTGGATTTTGACAATACCATCGTTCCCTATACGACCAACCTTGCCCAGCCGGAGATGGACTGCTGGCTAAAGGAGATGCTCCTTTCTGATATCAAGCTTTGCGTGGTATCCAACAGCCACAATGACCGGGTAAAGATCTTTTGCAAAGCGTATGGGATGGATTGTATCACTCATGCAAAAAAACCTTTTTCCCGAGGGATTCGGGAGTGCCTTAACAGGTATGAAATGGAGCCTGCCGCCTGTGCGCTGGCAGGAGACCAGATCTTTACAGACACCTTAGGAGGCAATTGTGCCGGGGTTCGGACGATTTTAGTCAAACCCATCCACAATCATAACTTCTGGCTGAAAGCACGTCATGCGCTGGAAATGCCGTTTATATTCGCTGCCAGAAAAAGGAGTGTTTAATATGAAAAATATGGAAAAGTATCTGTCGCTGCTGACAGGAGAAGTGGACGGCTTGCTGCTGACCAGCCGCTATAGCCGCTACTACGGTGCGGAATTTGATATTGCTGAGGGTGTTGCCATCGTCAGCAAGGCGGGCTGCCGTTATTTTACCGATAGCCGCTATATAGAGGCTGCCCAGAACGGTATCCAGGGGTTTGAGGTACAGATGGTGGACCGTCAGAATCCCTATACCAAGCTGCTGAGAGAAGCCATTGCGGATTTTGGTATTACCTGTTTGGGGTATGAAGAGAATTATCTGACCGTGGCGGAGTTTAATCTCTACGAGAAGAATCTGGATGTTAAGTTCGTTCCTATGCACAAGGCTATCAGCTCCTTCCGTTGCATCAAAGAGGAATGGGAGTTAGACCTGATGCGCAAGGCCCAGGATATTACCGACGCTGCCTTTGCAGAGGTCTGCACCAAGATCAAGGCCGGTATGACCGAAAAGGAAGTTTGTGCCGAGCTGATCTATTGCCTGCTGAAAAACGGCGCCGACGGTCTGGCATTTGATCCCATTGTGGTTTCCGGCCCCAACACCAGCATGCCCCACGGCGTGCCCGGTGATCGGAAGCTGCAGGATGGTGATTTTATTACCATGGACTTCGGTGCGGCTTATAAGGGCTACTGTGCAGATATGACCCGCACGGTGGCGCTGGGCTTTGCCACGGAGGAAATGGAGAAGGTCTACAATACGGTTTTGAAGGCCCAGTGTGCGGCTATCGCTGCAACAAAAGCCGGTGTGAAGGGCAAGGATGTGGATGCGGTCGCCCGTGATTTGATCCGCGAGGCCGGTTACGGTGAATACTTCGGCCATGGCTACGGTCACAGCCTTGGCCTGGAGGTCCATGAGGCCCCTAATTGCAGCCCTGCCGGTGAGACCGTGATGGAAGTCGGTGTGGTCAGCTCTGCTGAGCCTGGCATCTATCTGCCCGGAAAATTCGGTGTCCGCATCGAGGATGTGGTCATTTTCGGGGAGGGTGGCTGCGAAGATATCACCCACAGCCCGAAAAAATTGATTATTCTGTAAAAAAATTCCCGTTTCCTCTTGAAAAAACGGAGGATTTCGGTTAGAATACTATAGTTAAAGCTATGCAAATATTCACCCCCGAAAAGGGGCGTATCTTAGGAGGATAAAGAAATGATTTCTGCAGGTGAATTCAGAAACGGTATTACTTTTGAGATGGACGGCAAGGTCATGCAGGTCGTCGAGTTCCAGCATGTTAAGCCCGGCAAGGGCGCTGCCTTCGTTCGCGTCAAGATGAAGAACGTCATTACCGGCGGCGTGACCGAAACCAGCTTCAACCCTTCCGCTAAGTATCCTACCGCTTTTGTTGAGAGAAAGAAGATGGAGTATTCCTACAACGATGGCTCCCTGTACTACTTCATGGACCAGGAGACCTACGAGCTGGAGCCCATCGATGCTTCCGTTCTGGACGATGGCTTCAAGTTCGTGAAGGAAAACGATGTCTGCACCATTCTGAGCTATAAGGGCAGCGTGTTCGGTGTGGAAGTTCCCAACTTTGTGGAACTGGTGGTTACCGAGACTGAGCCCGGTTTTGCCGGCAACACTGCTACCAACGTCACCAAGCCCGCTACCGTAGAGACCGGTGCCGAAGTGAAGGTGCCTCTGTTCATCAACGAGGGCGATAAGATCCAGATCGACACCCGTACCGGTGAGTATCTGGGCCGTGCCAAGTAATAAGGAGAATTGCTATGACGATTTCTGAAAAGTCCGCCTACCTCAAGGGCTTGATGGATGGCTTGAACCTGAATACCGAGACCAATGAGGGAAAGATGATTGCCGCTATTGTGGATCTGCTGGGCGATGTGACCCGCCGGCTGGCAGATGTGGAGGAGACCACCATCGCCATTTCCGACGAGCTGGATGAGATCGAAGAGGATCTGGATGCCATCGAAGATTACATCCTGGACGAAGAGGATGACGACGATGACTTCGAGGACGAGGATGTTTACGACTTCTCCGATGATGACGAGGAGTATGAGGAAGGCTTTGACTTCGGCGATGAGGAGACCACCATCTATGAAGTAGAGTGTGCCTGCGGCAACATCATCGACTTCGATGAGCAGACCCTGGAAGAGGGCAGCATCGTTTGCCCCAACTGCGGTGAGACTCTGGAGTTCTCTGTTGACGAGGATGACGAGGAAGACCTGTAATTTACCATATCCTAGCTGCCGCGGCTTTTGCCGCGGCAGCTTTTTTATCCACATGTGAAAATTCTGTTTCCAAATGGTGAATATTACTGTCAGAATAAAAATTGGGTCTTTCGTTTTTGCTTGGGGTATGCTATAATCAATAACTGATAGCATGGGATGGTGCTGTCATATGTGGATCGTAACCATACAGGCCTCTTTGGCCTTCGTGATGGAGGGAATACAATGGCAAAAGAAAAGAAAAAACGTGTCAAGCCGGTGCGGCAGTCCTGGAAGCCTCATTGGATCATCGGACTACTGTATAGGCTATGGCGGTTGGTATTTGCGGCTGCAAAGATCGCGGTCGGCGCTGCGGCCACGGTGGGCATAATCTGCCTGATCTGCGTGCTGGTATTTGTGAGCATCCTGGGTGACTATCTGCAGGAGGATATTCTGCCTAATTCGGAAACGGACATGAACGCGCATACTATGGATCTGAACTCCTATGCCTATTATATGGATAGCAATGACCAGATTCAGCTGCTGCAGAATATCTTCTCCAGCAATGACCGGGAATGGGTGGACTTTAAGGACATCCCTGAGGATATGATCCATGCCACCATCGCCATTGAGGACAAGCGCTTCTATGAGCATCAAGGCGTGGACTGGGTCACCACCATGAAGGCATGCTTCTTCATGTTCTTCGGAAACGGTGACCGGGGTGGCTCTACGATCACCCAGCAGCTGATCAAGAATATTACCCAGGAAGACAGCTATACGGTTCAAAGAAAAGTATCGGAGATATTTAAAGCGGTCCAGTTGGAAAAGAATTACGATAAAGATACCATTCTGGAGCGCTATTTAAATGAAATCTATATGGGTAACGGCTGCAACGGTATCAAGACGGCTGCCGCTACCTATTTTGGAAAGGAATTGGAAAAGCTGACGGTTGCTGAGTGCGCCAGCTTGATCAGCATCACCAATAATCCTTCTTTGTATAATCCTTACCGCGAAAACCTGGATAAGGGTGGTTTGAATGGTGCGGAGCGAAACCGGGAACGTCAGCTGGACACGCTCAATGAGATGAAGGAACAGGGCTGGATCACAGAGGAAGAGTACGATGAAGCTGTGGCCCAGGAAATGATTTTCAAAAACGGAATCGATGACGAAGACCGTATCGCGGTGTGTGAGGCGGAAGCTTGCGGCTATCGTGACACAGTGAGTACCTTCAAAAAAGAAGGGGGCACATACTATTGCCCGAATTGCGGTGCGGTGGTAGAGATCGGTGTGAATGCCTCGCAGCAGGTCTATTCCTGGTTTATGGATGTGGTCGTGGAAGATGTTGCGGAAGATCTGGCGATCAGGGATGGACTAGAGCCCACACCCGAGAATATTAAGTGGTATAAACAGGTCATTTCCAAAGCTGGCTATCATATCTACACCACGCTGGATATGGATGTGCAGAATGCCATCGATAAGATCTACACCAACTTAGACGAGATTCCGAATGGACGAAGCAGCCAACAGCTGGAGTCCGGTATCGTGATCATCGATAATGAGACGGGCTATATTGTTGGTATTGCGGGCGGTGTTGGTGAGAAAACCGTCCATGATGCCCACAGCTGCGCTACAGATGCCTGGCTGCAGACCGGTTCTTCCATTAAGCCTGTGTCTGTTTACGCGCCGGCCTTTGAGACGGGAACGATCACGCCTGCGACTGTGGTTAAGGATATGCCCCTACGCTATGACGGCAATACACCCTGGCCCAAGAACTCGGATAGAAAGTATATCTTCTCGACTACGGTTCACAATGCGATCCGTATGTCCATCAATGCCTGTGCGGTGAGCACGCTTGACATTATCGGAACCGGCTACTCTTTTAATTTTGCGAAGGAGAAGTTTGGCCTCGAGAGTATGCTGGAAAGCTATGTGATGAGCAACGGCGAGGTAAGATCTGATATAGATTTTGCACCTTTGGGTCTGGGCGCACAGACGAAGGGCGTCAGAGTCCGGGAGATGGCCAACGCTTTTGCGGTATTTGCCAATGAGGGTGTATACCGCACCGGCATCACCTATACGAAAGTCTATGACAGCAACGGCAATCTGATCCTGGATAACACCCAGGAGACAAGAGAAGTTCTGGGCGAGAAGGCGCTGAACTATATCAACGACTGTCTGTATGATGCTACCCGTTCCGGTACCGGCACGGAAGCCCGGATCAGCGGACAGAATGTCTACGGAAAGACCGGTACTACGGCCAGTAACAAGGATCGCTGGTACTGCGGCTTCACCGGCTACTATACCGCAGCCGTATGGTGCGGCTACAGACAGCCCGAGGAGATCCGTGGTGTGGATGGCAACCCGGCAGCGCAGCTGTTTAAAAAGGTCATGTCTCAGCTGCATGAGGGCAAGGAGCGCGTCTCTCTGGTAAATACCAGAAACATGAAGGATGTCAAGATCTGCATGGAGTCCGGCCTGTTGGCAACGGAAGCCTGTGAGGCAGATATCCGCAGCGGGGATGGACTGAACCGCATTGATGAAGTGACACTCTATAGAGATGATATTCCGGAAAAGCCCTGTGATAAGCATGTGACGGTCACTTACTGCACTGAGGGACACGGCGTGGCTACGGAGTTCTGCTCTCTCTTTGCGGCTGCAGAAGCGAAGAATGAAATGCTGAAAGAAGTTTCCCTGGTGAAGCTGACCCAGGCAGATGTGGATGCGATCGTGAAGGCTGAAAAGAAGGGTATGAACGCATTCTTTGTGCGTAACGACTATATTTATCTGATCAACCCGGACGGTACAGATGCCAGCTTTAAGGGACTCAAGAACGATATGAATAAGGATGTGGAAGCGCCCTATATCGTGTGCCCTGTCCACACCCAGGAGGCTTGGGAGGCATATCAGGCGGCAACGAATCCCACGGAGCCAAGTGTGCCGGTGGATCCCAACGCACCGTCTGATCCTACAGTCCCGGCGGTACCGGATCCTGAATCCGGTGCAGTGGGTTAAGAGAATGAGGAGAAAACAGTGATTTGGATATCGGATGAGTGGAAAGATTACGAGGTTCTGGATGCTTCCAATGGGGAGCGTTTGGAGCGTTGGGGAAAATATGTCCTGGTTCGCCCGGATCCCCAGGTGATCTGGGACACACCCCATGCGGCGCCCCAGTGGAAAAAGTACGATGCAAGGTATGTTCGTTCTTCCACAGGCGGCGGGCATTGGACGGATCATAAGTTGCCCGAAAGGTGGCAGATCCGCTATAAGGATTATTTGACTTTCAATGTCAAGCCTATGAATTTCAAGCACACCGGCGTGTTTCCAGAGCAGGCTGCAAACTGGGATTTTATCCGGGAGAAGGTAGCGAATGCAGGACGTCCGGTGCGGGTACTGAATCTGTTTGCCTATTCCGGCGGTGCTACGCTGGCAGCTGCTGCAGGCGGGGCAGAGGTGTACCATGTGGATGCATCCAAGGGTATGGTGGCCTGGGCAAAGGAAAACGCTCAGGCATCCGGCCTTGCAGACCGGCCGATCCACTGGATCGTGGATGATTGCGGTAAGTTTATCCAGAGGGAGATCCGCCGTGGCAGACGCTACGACGGTATCATCATGGATCCGCCCAGTTACGGCCGGGGTCCCAGCGGTGAGATCTGGAAGATGGAAACAAGCTTCTATCCCTTCTTGCTGGAGACAGCGAAGCTGCTGACAGATAATCCCTTGTTTGTGATCATTAATTCGTATACCACAGGCCTTGCACCCTCAGCGGTGGGGTATGCCGCGGATGCGGTTTTCTGCCCGGAGCATGGTGGCAAAACGGTAGTGGGTGAGCTTGGACTTCCCGTAAAATCAACCGGCTACATGCTGCCCTGTGGCAGCACAGGACGCTGGACGCCCTAAGGCGGAATGGAGGAGTACATTTGCAGGGAGCAATTCGTGTTGAGAATTTGGCATACACATATCCGGGCGTGGATGACACGCCCGGCGTTGCCGTATTTGAGGATCTGGATTTGAGCGTAGAAGAGGGCAGCTTTGTGGCAGTTTTGGGAAGCAACGGCTGTGGAAAATCTACGCTTGCCAAGCATTTTAACGCTATTTTGCTGCCCACCGGCGGCAAGGTCTGGGTGTGCGGAATGGATACCTCTCAGGAAGATAGGCTTATGGCAGTACGTCGTAAGGTAGGAATGGTGTTCCAGAATCCGGACAATCAGATCGTTGCCAATGTGGTGGAAGAGGATGTGGCGTTTGGTCCGGAGAATCTGGGCATTGCCAGTCCGGAGATCCGCAATAGAGTGGACAAGGCACTGAAGCAGGTCGGCATGTACGAATACCGGGAGCATGCACCCCATCTTCTGTCCGGTGGACAGAAGCAGAGGATCGCGATCGCCGGTGTGATTGCTATGGAACCTAAATGCATCATATTGGACGAACCCACCGCTATGCTGGATCCCAAAGGCCGCCGGGAGGTCATTGAGACCATTGGACGGCTGAACAGGGAAAAGGGAATTACGGTTGTGCTGATCACGCATCATATGGATGAGGCAGCCAAGGCGCAGCGTGTGGTAGTGCTGCACAAGGGAAAGGTAGCTGCGGACGGAACGCCCCAGCAGGTTTTTTCTCAGGTAGAGCTGCTGCACAGCATTGGCCTGGCAGCCCCGGAGACGGCTGAGCTTTGCTGGCAACTGAATCAGAACGGCTTTTTGCTGCCGTTGGATCAATTGAGTGTAGAAGAATGTGCGCAGGCACTTTATGCAAGTTTAAAGGCCTGACCCACTGGAGGAATCAACGTGGCACCTATTTTACAGGTACAAAACTTAAGTTATATCTACAGCGCAGGAACACCCTTTGAGCATGTGGCACTGAAGGATGTCTCTTTCAGTGTGGAGCGGGGGGAGTTTATCGGTGTTATCGGACATACCGGCTCCGGCAAGTCCACACTGATGCAGCATTTGAACGGACTGCTAAAGCCTACCTCCGGCACGGTGCTGCTGGATGGCAAGGATATCTGGTCTGATAAGAAGCTGACGCGGCTGAGCCGTTTTCGGGTGGGCCTGGTGTTTCAGTACCCGGAATATCAGCTTTTTGAAGAGACGGTATATAAGGACATTGCCTTTGGCCCAAAGAATATGGGCCTGGATGCGACGGAAGTAGATCGCCGTGTTCGGGAAGCTGCGGGCTTTGTGGGCCTTACGGATGCGCAGCTGGAGGTTTCTCCCTTCGATCTGTCCGGTGGCCAGAAGCGGCGTGTGGCCATCGCCGGCGTGATCGCCATGGAACCGGAAGTGCTGATCCTGGATGAACCAACTGCCGGTCTTGACCCCGTAGGCAGAGAAGGTATCCTTTCCAATATTGAAGCTTACCGGCAGGCAAAAAATGCTACCATTATGATGGTCAGCCATTCTATGAATGATGTGGCCCGTTTGACGGATCGCCTGTTGGTAATGAACGATGCTTCCCTTGCTATGGATGCAGTGCCAGGGGATGTGTTTGCCCGGGCTCAGGAGCTGCTGGATATGGGCCTGGATATTCCGGATCTGACCCGGGTATTTCTGCGTTTGAAAGAGCTGGGTGCGGATGTGCCGCCGGTATATACCATGCAGCAGGCCGTCGAGGCCCTGTGTGCGCTGAAAGGAGCGTGCCGGGATGCTTAAAGATATTACATTGGGTCAATTCTTCCCGGGTAATTCCATGATCCACCGTCTGGATCCCAGAACAAAGCTGATCTTGCTGGTCGTGTATATTATTGCACTTTTTTCGGCGACCAGCTGGATCTCCTACGGTGTGTGTCTGGTATTTCTGGTGAGCTGCATCATCAGCTCCAGGATCCCGGTGAAATCTATTGTAAGCGGCATGAAACCTCTGGTGATGATCCTGGTTTTTACCGGTGTGCTGAACCTGTTCTTTACAGGTGGTGAGACTGTGCTGGTGAAGTTTTGGGTCATTACCATCACGCTGGAAGGATTGGTACGGGCAGTATTGATGGTCCTGCGGATCCTGATGCTGATCACTGCAACATTCTTGCTGACCTATACGACTTCGCCTATTTCTTTGACGGACGGTCTGGAATCCTTGCTGAGCCCTCTCAAGGTGATCCGGGTCCCAGTGCATGAGCTGAGTATGATGATGTGCATTGCTCTGCGGTTTATTCCTACCTTAATTGAGGAGACGGATAAGATCATGTGTGCCCAAAAAGCCAGAGGCGCGGATTTTGAAAATGGCAGCTTGATGCAGCGTGTTAAGGCGTTGGTGCCGATTCTGGTGCCGCTGTTTATCAGTGCGTTCCGTCGGGCGGATGAATTGGCTACAGCCATGGAATGCCGCTGTTATCAGGGCGGTGAGGGCAGGACGAAGATGAAGCTTCTGCGGTTTCGCAGCAATGATATGTCTGCCTTCGGAATCGGTATTTTCTTGATCGTAAGTGTGATCGTGCTATCTCAGTTTGGCCTGTGAGGTTGAGTATGCGCAACATTGCTTTATTTTTGACCTATGAAGGCACTGCCTATCACGGCTGGCAGAGTCAGAAAAATCTGGCGACAGTGCAGCAGACGCTGGAAAAGGCCATTGGTATGATCGTGGGCGGTGATGTCCATGTGACCGGCTGCGGCAGAACAGATGCCGGTGTCCACGCCAAGTGCTATGTGGCGAATTTTCGTACGCTATCCACTATTCCTGTCGATCGACTGCCCTATGCGCTGAATACGCATCTGCCAGCGGATATCGTGGTGACCAAGGCCTTTGAAGTCAGCGAGGATTTTAATGCCATCGGTTCCTGTGTGCGGAAGGAATATACCTATTTGATCTATAATTCCCGTGTACGGGATCCGTTCTATGTGAACCGTGCCTGGTTCTATCCAAAGCATCTGGATGAATCTGTGATGCAGGCGGCAGCTGACCAGTTTGTGGGTACCCACGATTTTGCTGCCGTGCGCAGTGTGGGAACGGATGTAAAATCTACAGTCCGTACCGTATATTATTATCAGGTGGAGCGCAGAGGCCAGTTGATCTATCTGCGTGTATGCGCCAACGGCTTCCTGTATAACATGGCCAGGGCTATGGCAGGTACGGTGGTATATGCAGCGGAAGGGAAGATCAAACCGGAAGAGATCGGAAAAATTCTGGAGGAGGGCAACCGTACTGCTGCTGGTCCTACCGTACCGCCCGGCGGTCTGTACATGAGTCACCTTTGGTATGATAACGGGATCGATGTATTTGAATGCCCGGGTGAGGGCCTTAGCGTAAATATTTAATAGTTTGTTTTCTCTTTTGGGCAGAATTTGTGCTATACTGCTCCAAAAGATTTCCCTGGCAAAGGAGTGATTTCTATGCAGCCGAAAATGTGTGTCAAATGCAAAAAGAATATTGCGGTTGTATTTATTACCAAGATCGAAAACGGAGCGACCATGAACGAAGGCTACTGTCTCAAATGTGCCAGAAGTCTGGGGATTCCGCAGATCAATGAAGCTGTGAAGCAGATGGGAATTTCCGAGGATGAGTTGGATGCCCTGAGCGATGAGATGAGTAGTGTGTTTGGGCAGAAGGAAGCCTCAGAAGAGGATGAGGTGGATTCCCAGACTGCCACATTTCCATTACTGAATCAGCTGTTTGGTGGCACCAATCTACCCGCCAAGCAGCCCCATGCACCGAAGGAAGAACCTTCGGAGGATGAAGGAAAAAAGAAAAAAGTAAAGAAGCATAAATTCCTGGATAGCTACTGCATGGATCTGACCGGCAGAGCAAAGGCGGGAAAACTGGATAAAGTGATCGGACGGGATGTGGAGACAGAACGTGTGATCCAGATCCTAAACCGTCGCCAGAAGAACAATCCTTGCCTGATAGGTGAGCCCGGTGTGGGTAAGACCGCCATCGCCGAGGGGCTGGCCCAGCGGATCGCAGCGGGGGATGTGCCCTATAAGCTGCGGGATAAAGAAGTGTTCCTGCTGGATCTGACTGCTTTGGTAGCGGGCACTCAGTTCCGTGGCCAGTTTGAAAGCCGTATGAAGAGCTTGATCGGTGAGATCAAGGAATGCGGTAATATCATTCTGGTCATCGACGAAGTTCACAATCTGGTAGGTGCCGGTGACGCGGAAGGCTCTATGAATGCGGCAAACATTCTAAAACCTGCACTGTCTCGCGGAGAGATCCAGGTGATCGGTGCGACGACCTTCAATGAGTACCGCAAGCATATTGAGAAGGACGCAGCTCTGGAGCGGCGTTTCCAGCCGGTTTCCGTGGCGGAGCCTTCCATTGAGGAGGCCTGCCAGATCATGCAGGGCATTGCCAAGAGCTACAGCGATTTCCATGGTGTTGCCATTTCTCCGGAGATTGCCCGGCAGTGCGTGATCTTGTCGGAACGCTATATTACGGACCGTTTCCTGCCGGACAAGGCGATCGACTTGCTGGATGAAGCCTGCTCGGATGTAAATCTTCGCTGTAAGGAAATTAATGAACTGGCAAGATTGCGGAAAGTCCGGAATGACTTCATGCAGGATCTGCAGAAGTTAAATGAGAATACGGAAAATACGGATTACGAGGCCATTGCTAAGCTGCGCAGCCGACTGATGCAGTTGGCTGCAGAGATCGAGGAGCTGGAGAAGCAGCCTAAACCGGTGGTAACCATGGAGAATCTGGCCCGGATCATTGAACTTTGGACGAAGATTCCTGCGTCCAAGATCAAAGCACAGGAGTATGAGCAGATCAAGGGTCTTGCGGATCGACTGAAAACCCATATCGTTGGTCAGGATGAAGCGGTCGAGGCAGTTGCCAAGGCTATTCGCCGTAACCGGGTGGGCATTTCTCCTAAGAAGCGGCCTGTTTCCTTTATTTTTGTTGGCCCTACCGGTGTGGGTAAGACGGAGCTGGTCAAGCAGCTTGCCGATGACCTTTTTAACTCCGTGGACTCTCTGATCCGGCTGGATATGTCCGAATATATGGAAAAGCATACGGTTTCCAAGCTGATCGGTTCACCGCCCGGCTATGTTGGCTACGATGAGGCCGGTCAGCTGACGGAGAAGATCCGCCGAAAGCCTTATAGTGTGGTGCTCTTTGATGAGATCGAGAAGGCACATCCGGACGTGCTGAATGTTCTTCTGCAGGTGCTGGATGACGGACGGATCACGGACGCCCAGGGCAGAGTGGTCAACTTCGAAAACACGATCATTGTCATGACATCCAATGCGGGCTCTGAAGGACGTGTAGGCGGCCTGGGCTTCGGAAGATCAGACAATGACATGGTTCGGGAAAAGACCATGAAGGCTTTGCGGGAGTTTCTGCGTCCGGAATTTATCAACCGGGTAGATGAGATCATTACCTTTAATCATCTGACGGAAGATAATTTCCTGGGGATCGCGGATATTATGCTTTCCGAGCTGCGGCAGAGTCTATCTGACCGGGGGCTGACTTTGACATGGGACGCTGCTATCCGGGAGTATCTGGTGAAAAAGGCCTACTCTTTAACCTATGGTGCCAGAAACCTGCGGCGCACCATCCAGCGGGAGTTGGAGGATCCTATCAGCGAGCGGATCATTGATTCCTTTGAATGCCCCATTTCTTCCCTGCATATTGCCGTGGAATGCGATACAGTCCGTGTGGAAGTCAAGTAAACCATATCCCTGAAGCAACCGTTGCAAGGCTGCTTCAGGGATGCTTTTTTAGAGCAAATAGTGAAAAAATGTGCGGGGACTTTTCAAGAGCGGTGGTTTGTGTTATACTTATCACACGTGTTTTATTTGGGTATATTGAGACTGGAGGCTGCTATGGATTCTTTTCAGTTGAAATCAGAATACGTCCCTACCGGTGATCAGCCAGAGGCCATTGCGCGCCTGGCCTTTGGTGTGGAAAACGGACTGCGGGAGCAGGTTTTGCTGGGTGTTACCGGATCAGGAAAGACCTTTACCATGGCAAACGTGATCGCCAAGGTGAATAAACCGACCTTGATCCTTGCCCACAACAAGATATTGGCAGCACAGCTTTGCTCGGAGTTTCGGGAGTTTTTTCCGGATAACGCGGTTGAATATTTTATTTCCTATTACGACTACTACCAGCCGGAAGCCTATATAGCGCACACGGATACCTATATTGAAAAAGATGCTTCTGTCAACGAGGAGATCGATCGGCTGCGGCACAGTGCCACATCGGCACTCTTTGAGCGGCGGGATGTAATTGTGGTTTCTTCTGTCAGCTGCCTGTATGGTCTGGGCGATCCTATCGACTATAAAAGCATGGTTATATCCTTGCGGGTAGGGCAGGAGCGGCCTCTGGATGAGATTCTGCGCAAGCTCACGGAGATCCGATATGAGCGTAACGATCTGGACTTTTCCCGCAATAAGTTCCGCGTCAGGGGCGATACGTTAGAGGTTTATCCTGCTTACTGGTCCGGACGGGCGATTCGTGTGGAGTTTTTTGGAGATGAGGTGGACCGTATCGCGGAGATCAATGCCGTATCCGGTATGGTGGAACGGTATATCGATCACGTGGCTATCTATCCTGCCAGTCACTATGTGGCTTCCAAAGAAAAGCTGCACAGGGCGATGGAGGAGATCCGGCGGGAGTGCGACCAGCAGGTGGACTTTTTCAGAGCCAATGATAAGCTGTTGGAGGCTCAGCGGATCGCACAGCGGACAAATTATGATCTGGAGATGCTCACAGAGATCGGTTTTTGTAACGGCATCGAGAACTATTCTCGTGTGATCCAGGGGAGGGAGCCGGGAACGCCGCCTACCACACTTCTGGATTATTTCCCGGACGACTTCTTGCTGATCGTGGATGAGAGTCATGTGACGCTTCCTCAGTGCCGTGCTATGTACGCAGGCGACCGCAGCCGTAAGGACGCGTTGGTAAATTACGGTTTCCGTCTGCCATCGGCCTATGACAACCGTCCGTTGAATTTTGAAGAATTTGACAGCAAGGTCAATCAAGCGATCTATGTGTCCGCAACACCAGCCGAATATGAGCTGACCCACTCTGCCCAGACCGTAGAGCAGGTGATCCGTCCTACCGGACTGCTGGATCCCATTGTAGAGGTTCGGCCCATCGAGGGACAGATCGACGATCTGATTGGTGAGATCAACGCCAGAACTGCCAAAAATGAGCGGGTACTGGTGACGACATTGACCAAAAAAATGGCGGAGGACCTGACGGTATATCTGCAAAAGGCGGGCATCAAGGTGCGGTATATGCACTCAGATATCGGTGCTATGGAGCGTATGGAGATCATTCGGGATCTGCGCATGGCGAAATTTGACGTGCTGGTGGGTATCAATCTGCTTCGCGAGGGTCTGGACCTCCCGGAGGTGAGTCTGGTGGCGATCCTGGATGCGGATAAGGAAGGCTTCCTGCGTTCCGATACCAGCTTGATCCAGACCATAGGCCGTGCTGCCCGTAATGCGGAGGGTAAGGTCATCATGTATGCCGATACGGTGACCCGCTCCATGCGTGCGGCAATGGATGAAACTGCCCGGCGGCGGGAGATCCAGGATGCTTACAATCAGACCCACGGGATCGTGCCTAAGACGGTTATGAAGTCTGTTCGGGATCTGATCGAGATTTCTTCGCCCACCGCCGAGCGGAAGGGCCGCACCGGCGTGAAGATGACCAAAGCCGAAAAGGAAAAGGAGATCGCACGGCTGGAAAAGCAGATGAAAGAAGCTGCCAGAATGATGGAATACGAATACGCTGCAGTGCTGCGAGACCAGATCATCGAGCTGCGGGGGAATGGGCTTTCATAGAAAATTTGTTAAGGGGTATGCCGAAGCTTTTCGACATACCCCTTACTATGCCTTTCAGGCATAGTAATGTGGCTTTGTGTTTTATGGCGCCTCGGCGCTTGGAACAAAATTATGAAGGAGGAAAATGTATGAAAGGCAAACAAACCAGCTGGCTGCTTCGGGCGCTCTCACTGACGCTCGCTGCACTGATGGTGTTCGGTAATCTGATCCTACCGGGCGGCATTTGGAAAGCCAGCGCGGAAGAGGCAAGCACAACGCTTTTCTCGACCGATTTTGAAAGCGAAAGCAGCATTTCCATTGGTTCGAGTATCTATTCCGGTAACCGCGGCTGGCAGTTACAGGGTGGTACTGTACCCGAAAACATGAAAGTAGGGATCGAGAAGATCAACGGCAACAAGGTACTTGCCGTGACCAAGACCGATTCCACAACTGCAAGTTCTGCGTTTGACTTGAAATTCGACCTCTACAACGGAACGAATACCGATGCTACGGTGAAGTCGGCTGTACTTAGCTACAATATTGCGTTAACCGACAACATGCAGGTATTCTTCCCCACCATCTGCAATGCTAACAATATCGCCATGGCTGCATATTTTGGCTCCAATGTAGGAAGCCTGGTATACAGAACCACCGGCGGCTCCGGCGATACTCCGTGGCTCGACATGCATACTTCGGCAGCCACTGTAACGTCAAAGCTGGAGACCTACAAGTGGTATACTGTGAAGGAAGTGTACACTCTGGCTGAGGGCGATACTCCTGCAACGGTCCAGGTATATGTGGACGATGTTCTGACCAAGATCGAGCTGTCTAATTCCGTTCCTACTGATATTGGCGGCTTTGTGATGCGTGTTCACAAGTGGAGCTGCGCCGGTTCTGTGTACATCGACAATATTAACTTTACGACTGTCGATCACGATCCTGCTGAGGCACCTGTGACCGTCGCACCTAACAAGGTTCACTACGCCACCGGCTTTGAGAAGACGGATGCGGAGAAATTTGTTGTGGGTGATTTCGGCACCTTTGTCCTGGCAGCGGGTGTTACCGACAACATGGCTTCCAGCAAGTATCCCAACTGGAGCATTAATGGATCCACTATGTACGATACGGACAAGGCTGCTGTTGCGATCAAAAAGATCAATGGCAACCAGGTCCTGTCTATCAGCAACCAGTGCGGCACCGAAAGCTCCCGGCCTAATTGCACTGTCCAGCTGCGCCGGAACGGAACCGGCGGCGGCAGTGATTGCTGGCTGACTTATAATTTTGCTGTGTCTACGAAGTCTGCCGCTGCCTTTGGCTTTGCTCCCTGTGGTTACAGCGGCATGGCATCCTATTTCGGTGTCAACAGCGGAGAGTGGAAGTGGAACGATCCTGCTGCAGGCGGCTGGGCGAGCATGACTTACGCCGACGGCTCCGCGATTCCCTATGAGGCTCTGACTTGGTACACTGTAGAAGTCCACTATTATCTGGAAGACGGCAACGGCAAAGTTGAGGTCTATGTGGACGGCAAGCTGACCAATGCGGGCATGAAGGTTGCCAGCACTGCTATGACCATCAACCGGATCATGCTGGAGCTGAACAAGTGGGGCGTCGGCGATACGGAGATGTTCATTGACGATGTCCAGCTGACTTCCCTGCGTGCTTCTGATGTCAAGAAGCCTGCTTCTCTGATCGCGGAAGATCATACCGTTTTCGAGGATGATTTCGAAGGCTATGCCAAGGGCGCTATGGCTACCAATGATGTGTGGTCCGTCTCCGGAGTCTCCGGTGAGGACAACACGGTCAAGGTCGTATCTCTGAATGGCAATCAGGTCCTGGAGCTGACAAATGCTCCCGGCACCAATATTGTAGTTTCTCACGCTCTGGGTGAGTCTTATGATTCTTTGACAATGACCTATCATGCAGCATTCCCCAATGCGGTGGGAGCTACGACATTCTTCCCGTCTTTTACAAATTCCAACGGTTTTGCTTCTTGCTACGGTCTGCATAGCGGCCAGCTGAAGTACGAGCGTTATGATGTAGAGAAGGCTGATGGCTCCGGCTACACCAACGGCTGGTATCTTGCTGCGAAGGATACCGGAGACGAGATCGCACTGAGCTCTGTGAAGTGGCACGAGTTCAAGCTGGTCTACACCAAGAGCGCCACCGGCACTGAGGCCGATGTGGAGCTTTATGTGGACGGTGTCAAGGCTAACATCGATACTCGTTATATCGATGGCAACGACCCCGTCAGCGGCATTCAGGTCCATCTGTCCAAGTGGACCGGTTCTAATGTCAAGATTTACATTGACAATGTCTGTGTCACCACCGATGGCAGCAATCCTAAGGTTACTCTGCCCGAGGATCTGGTGAAGGATCCTGTGATCTACTACACCGAGAGTTTTGATGATGAAACTGTTGGTGAGGACATAAGTGGTTTGGATCCTGCTTGGTTCACCACCGACTATATGGATCAGTATAAGGTCGCTGCAGATCCTGCAGGTAAGAGCGGCAATGTACTGCAGACTGCCAAGATCACTACCGGCAATCCTCGTGCTGAGGCAAGACCCTGGAAGGACTACACGCTTGGAAAGGCTGTGCTGGAGTACAAGCTGTACTACACCGGTTCTGACCAGGGCATGTATCCTCTGGCTTTCTTCAGCAGTCAGCAGAATGCGCTGCTGGCTATGCTGGTTCTGCAGCCCGGCGGCGCGCTGCAGTATCAGAATTCCAGCGGAAAGAACGTGGATCTTACCACGCTGAGCGCCGATACTTGGCACGATATCAAGCTGATCGTGGATGTAGCCGCAAGCAGATGGTATCTTTGTGTTGACGGCGAGGTCGTTGCTAATATTTCCGGCTTTAGGGGAACGATCGTCAATCAGCCGTACATTCGCGGTATTGAATTGAATGCCTGGGGCAAGCATACTGCTACCGGCATCTATTACGATGATATCGTTGTGTCCGAGTACATGCCTGTTACCGGCATGGCTGTAGCTGAGAGCGAGCTGACCATGCGTGTCGGCGGTGTCCGTCAGCTGAATGTTACCTTCGAGGGCAGCAATGCGTCCGCTCCTGTTGCCACCTACACGGTTGACGAAGCAGGCAGCAGTGTTGTCAGCGTGGATATGTTCGGTAAGGTCACTGCTCTGGCCAACGGTACTGCTACCATTACCGTTTCCCATCCCGACCTGCCCGATGGCTCCAAGACCGTTAAGGTCACCGTGGAGAGCGAGACTATCACAGATCCTAAGGTCTACTTCTTCGAAGACTTTAAGGACGTGGAATTGACTGACGGTGTTGGCGATCTGCCCGAGGGTACCAATGCCAATAATGGCGGTTACCGCGTTTCTGAGTTTACCGACTCCGACGGAAAGAAGCACCAGGCGCTGGAGGTCTATGTGAACCCCAAGACCACCAGTAACCTGACCGCCTTTACCAACGTCGGTACGGCTTATAACAAGGCTGTCCTGGAGTACGATCTTTACTTCAATGAGAACGTGAATACCATGTATGCCATGTCCATCCGCGGCAAGGAGGCCTATTCCCAGGCGATCAAGTTCGTTCTGCAGGTAGATGGCATCTTCCGCACCAACAGTGGTGTTCAGCTGGCTAAGCTGGACAGGAATACCTGGCATAAGATCAAGATCGTGGGCGATGCTGTGAACCACAAGTGGTACCTGTGGATCAACGACACATTCATCCCGGTTGAGGACAACAGCCTGCCAACCAACATCACCGGCTTCAATGGCTGGTCGATGGATACTTACCATGCCTCCGGTGTATTCAGCGGTATCTACTACGATAACATCAAGCTGTCTCAGTATGTACCTGTTGATAGCATCAGCGTGGAAGAGACTACTCTGGCTATGAGCACCGGTGAGACCAAGCAGCTGACTGTCAGCGTGGCTCCCGCTAACACCTCTCTGCCCATCGCCACCTACACTTCCAGCGATCCTTCCGTGGCTGTAGTTGACGGCTATGGCAAGATCACCGCGGTTCGTGAAGGCACCACTACCATCACCGTGGCATCCCCTTAGGGTGATGCGCCCGAGGCAACCGTGACGGTCAATGTTACCGGTGAGTATGTGCCCGTATTTATTCTGAATGTTGACTTTGAGGACGGCAACGATGGCAATTATTCTGTCAGCGGTTCTGCCAAGGCCTATGGCAATGTTGTGGATAAGAACGGCAACATGGTTCTGGAAGTCAATAGTAATGATCCCGATGCACATGGTTTTGTGGAGATTCCTCTGAACGGCAACTACAAGAAGCTGACCATGAGCTATCATCTGGGCCTTTCCAACACCGATGGTGTATTCTACATTCCCACCTTGAGCTCCTGCGTTACGGTTGCTACCAAGGCGGGCGGAAACCTGGAAGACACCATTGACGGCAACAGCTGGATCCAGCTGACAACCACCGATGCCAACAAGACCGGTGCTACCTATGAAGCCATGACCTGGCATACGGTTAAGATCATGTATGATGCTACCGGCATCGAGCCTACTGTCCGCTTCTTCCTGGACGGTGTGGAATACTCCGTCCGTGATAAGAACGCCGGTAGCGTCAACAAGGTGAACATGCAGCTGACCAAGTGGATGGGTACGCAGATTGCTTACATTGACAACATCCGTGTCAGTGAGGAGGACCATGAGCCCGCTGCAAAGCCCACACAGTCCATGTATGTGAAGGCTGAGAGCGTTGCGTTCCCCGAGCCCACCATGACCATCGACGCTAATGTTCCCACCATCCTTACGGTAAACTTCACCCCCGCCGGCGCAAGTGAAAAGGGTGTTACCTTCACTTCCTCCGATATTTCCATTGCCTCCTTCGATGCGCTGGGTTACCTGGTCGGTCATAAGGCCGGTACTGTGACCATCACCGCAGATCCCGTGGAAGAGGGCTTGGAGAATGCTACCCTGCAGCTGACTGTTGTGGTTACCGACGTTACCAAGGTGGAGATTCAGTCCGAAGACCTGACCCTGCCTGCGGGCGGCAATGCCTTCATATCTGCTGTATTGACTCCCGATAACGCGACCTTCGGTGATCCTCTTTATTCCTCCAGCGATACATCTATTGCTGTTATCGACTCCTTTGGTCAGATCCTGGCTCTGAAGGCCGGCACTGTTACCATTACCGCTGCCGCAGAGGATGACCCCACCGTCTTTGACAGCATTACTCTGACCGTTACCGAGCCCGAGGTCATGAGGACCATCTATGTGGCTCCTAACGGCACTACGATCGCAGCAGGCACCAAGGATGCTCCGGTGGATCTGGAAGGCGCCTTGGCTCTGATCGCTGCGAACAACGACAATATGACCGGTAACATCGAGGTAATCCTGGCCGGCGGCTACTACCACCTGTCTGAGACTCTCGAGATCACCGATGCCCACGGCGGCAACAACAACTATTCCGTGATCTGGAAGGCCGCAGAGGGTGAGACACCTGTTATCGGCAGCGCTTATACCGTATCCGGTGCTTGGACTGAGGATAAGGAAACCGGTATCTGGTCCATCAGCGTTCCCGAATGGCTGGACAGCCGTCAGCTATATGTCAATAACGTTCGTGCTACCCGTGCAAGAAGCGAGATCGGCTTGGCCCGCTGTGGTTTCCTGTATGATGCAAGCGGTAATAACATCGGCTACACCTGCAGCAATGTGGAACTGGCTGACTTCACCATTGTTGAGGACCTGGAGCTGGTCTTTAAGGAACAGTGGACCCAGCCCAGAATCGGTGTTACCAGCATCACTGATAACGGCGATGGCTCCATCAACATGATCCTGGATCAGCCTGGCTGGGGTGCAGTCAGCAACAAGGGCGGTACCTCTGCCGGATCCGACGGCCCCGTTTGGTTGGAAAATGCCATCGAACTGCTGGACGATGCAGGTGAGTGGTACCTGGATACCAAGAATGACAAGCTGTATTACATGCCCAGACCTTGGGAGGATATGGCTGAAGTAAAGGTTACTCTGCCTACGATCGACGGTGAGATGATCACCATCGTTGGCACAGACCTGGACGCCAACCGTGTCCAGAATATCCACTTCGAGGGTATTACCTTCGCGGATACCACCTGGATGCGTCCTTCCACCAACAATGGTCACTCTGATGCACAGGATAACCACATCCGTCAGGGCGGCGACTTCCTGCCTACTGCCGCTGTGGTCGTCAAACAGGCCAACGCTATCTGGTTCACCGACTGTACCTTCACTCGCCTGGGTATCAATGCCCTGCAGATGATCGACGGCGTGCAGAACAGCTTTATCGTTGGCAACCACTTCTATGACATTTCCGGCGATGCGATCAACATCGGCGAGCCTGATACCGGCTCCGCGAATGCTTTCGCCCAGGGCAATGCCATGATGAAGAACAACGATATCCTCAATAACTACATCCATAACATAGGTGTGGACTTTGGTTCCTCTGCCGCGATCTCCGTTGGCTTCGCCGCTGAAATGGATATGAGCCACAACGAGATCTTCGATGTTCCTTATTCCGGCTGGCATATTGGTTACGGTTGGTACAACCGCTTCTCCAACAATAACAAGAATATGCTGCTTGAGTACAACTTTGTCCATGACTTCATGGATCAAGGTATCTATGACGGCGGTGGTATCTATGTACTGGGCAACACCAGTGGTGACGGCTACAACATTGCCCGCTACAACTACTTCCGTAATCAGATGAACGCTCACGGCGCGCTGTATCCTGACCAGGGTACTACCTTCTTCAAGTTCATCGAAAATGTCATCGACCTGTCCGAGGTGGATTCCTGGGTCAATAATACTCCTCCCAAGTGGAGTCATATCAACATGAAGACTCTGCATGTCCACTTCATCAACAACTACTCTACCACCGATTATAAGACCTACAGCAATGAGATCAACTTCGAGACTGACGACATCGTCTATGGCGAGCTGATCGTGGATCCCGAGGCTAAGTGGGAAGGCACCAACGCCCCCGCCATCATGGCTGCTGCCGGCTTGGAGCGTGCTTACACTTACCTGCGCAATGGCCAGGCTGAGCGGATCGTTCTGAATGCCGGTGAGGAAGACATGCTTATGAAGGCTGGCGAAACCTACACTCTGCGTGTTGGCTTTACCGATGGTAAGGACAACTCTGTCAGTGGCGGCGATGTGACCGTTGCTTACGACTCCAAGGATCCTGCTGTTGCCACTGTTTCCGATTCCGGTGTGATCACGGCTGTTGGTGCTGGTGTTACCACCATCCGCGTTTGGATTGTTTCCAACGATGTGCTGGATGTTTGTGAGATTACCGTATTCGTCGATGACAGCCTGGCTGAAGTCAAACTGGACGGTGTGCTCGGCGATATCAGCATGAGCAAGGATGCTGTTGGCAAGGCTTACACAGCAACTCTGTACACTGCCCTTGGCCGTGAACTGGAGCCCGAGACTGTTACCTTCGCCATCGCAAATACTGCTGTAGCTACCGTTTCTGCAGACGGTTACCTGCTGCCCGCGGGCGTGGGTACCACAACGCTGACCGTTACTGCAACGCTGAACGGCGAGAGCGTTTCTACAATCTATAAGGTTACCATCACTGACGGCGTCGCTTTTGAGGAAGACGATGCTTGGGAGATGTTCGACAAGGAGCTTGAGCCCGAATGGTACCATAACGGTTCCAGCGACTGGGTCCTGGTCGACAATACCAGCATTGACATGAAGCTGCACGGCTATGTCACCTTCACCGGTGCCAAGTATGCCGATGAGCTGCTGAGCTTCAAGCTGAAGGTGGATACCTCCACCGGCGGCGGCAGCTGGACACCTGCCATCGTGCTGAGAGCCCAGGGCACCAATAGCTATGTTTCTGCCGGTGTTGACGGCTACATCCTCTGCATGGGCAAGGGCGGCCTGGAACTGTACCGTTATGTGAACAATGTCCGTCATGTTATCTACGGTGATTTTGACGAGAATCATGCGGACGTCATTGCCGGTAAGGCCGATATCAGCTGTAAGCAGGGCGGTAAGCTCACCGATACTGCTTGGACCTTTGATGCAAACGGCGTTGCGGAGCACGACATCAAGATCGGCGCGATCTCCGATGGCGGCGATGTACGGATCGTTCTGTATGTGGATGGCCAGGAAGTCATCAACTATCTGGACAAGGCTGAAAACGGTGCGTTCTCCGATGCCGGCTACATTGGCTTCATTGGCCGCAGCGAGAAGTGGACCATCACTAAGAATACCGACATCAGCGATGTAGAGCCCAGTGCAATGGTTGGGGATACTGCCTATGCAACTGCACAGGAAGCTCTGGAAGCTGCCAAGGAAGGCGACACAGTTAAACTGCTGACGGATGCGGAGTTTGATTCTCTGATCCTGGCTAAGGGCGTCACAGTGGATCTGAATGGCTATGACCTGTATGCAGAGTACCTGGTTGCATTTGACGGTAATGGCTTCGTTGACTCTGTAGATGGTGTTGGCCTGCTGAAGTGTAAGAATGTGCGTCTGGCAGCTAATAACCCTGATATGCCTGTTTGGGATGATCTGGCTGACGGCTACAGACTGTTCACCATGAAGTCTCAGCAGAAGTATCGCAATCAGACTGAGGACGGCTTCGAGTTTATTGCAAAGCCTGTTCTCGGCAGCCATGCCAATGACATTTTCATGGCCCAGAGCGAGACCAACGGTCTGACCATCAAGGTCCGTCTGAACTGGACTTCCAATTCCGGTAAGGCTGTGGAACAGTTCTTCATCCTGGATCCTGCGGATATGGCTACGATCTACAGCAAGGATACGAATGTTATCCAGCTGAATGTGACCGGTGCAGGCTCCTATGTGGATAAGCTCTACACCACCTGCTACATCGAGTCCGAGACCGGCGTGGTCTGGGCTCCCAACGGCAGACTCTATATCGGCGAATAAG
>JAZUQE010000144.1:0-13484 GCA_045605575.1 Faecousia sp.
TGTGCTTGTCCAGCGGTTTTTTATAGATGCAGCGCCTTGCGCAGCACAGGTGTGATCAAAAGCGCCAAAGCACCGCCGATCAGGGCAGTGACCAGCTGGGGCCAGCCAAACAAGGTGGGCAGCAGATCCAGCATAGGCGGAGCCAGCACTACGATATTGCCCAGCTTCTTACCCAGCAGCGCACCGGCGGCTACGCCGCAGATCACACGCACCACCAGCACGTACAGCACGCCGAATTTTACCGCCGCAGCCGCGATCACTGCCGCCGGCTGCTTCCAGACAGGCTTCATGGACTTGCCTAGCAGCAGGTGCAGCACCAAAACATAACAGACATTGCCCAGCATAATGGGAAATACGGTGATGAAATTGGGCGCGATACCCAGCAAAAAGGCCATGATCGGAGAGACCAGGGCGATCGTCAGGCCGCTGCTCAAGCCCGTCAGCAGGGTGGACACAGCAAGCAGGGCATTGACACAGGAGCCGGTGACAAATTGTCCAAAGCCCTTGGTCAGCGCCTGGAGGGTGACCAGCAGAGCAAGCAGTACAGCGGTTTCGGTGATCCATCGGATTTTTTGATTCATGGTTATACCTCTTATTGATTCTTTTTTCCGGCGCATAGCAGGATGTAGACGAAGGATGCCACTGCCAGCAGAAAGGGATAAAACAGGCAGGGCATAATGTCAAAAGCAGAGACCGTAGCCCCCAGGCTCAAAGCCGTGGACACTGCCACCAGCATCTGGGCACCGTAGGGGATCACGCCCTGAAAAATACAGGAGAAGGTATCCAGCAAGGATGCCGACTCTTTCGGAGAAATGTCGTATTCTTTGCTGATATCCCGGGCGATGGGACCTGCCATGACGATGGCCACCGTATTATTGGCGGTGGTAATATCCATGACTCCCACCAGCAGGCCAATACCCAGCCGCCCGCCGATGCGGCCCTTGAACAGGCAACGGATCAGAGACAAAATTGCCTCAAAGCCGCCATGCTCACGCATCAGCCCACACATAGCTGCTACCAGAACTGTGACCATAATGGTCTCAAACATGCCGGAGACACCGGCACCCATATTGACCAACAAGGTCACTGCATCGGCAGTGCCGGTCAGCAGGGTGATGAGCGACCCGGAACCGATCCCCATCAGCAGCACTACAAATACATTCACACCGCAAATGCCGCCGATCAGCACCAGCACATAGGGGATCAGAAGCAGCAGGTTATATTCCGGGATCCGGATGGTGCCCGTGCCGCTGCGGAAGGAGAGCAAAACGATGATCACGAGTGTGGCGAGGGCCGCAGGCAGGGCGATCTTAAAATTTGCCCGGAATTTATCCCGCATGGGGCAGCCCTGGGAATTACAGGCGGCGATGGTGGTATCGGAGATAAAAGATAGGTTATCGCCGAACATAGCCCCGCCGATCACCGAACCAATGCACAGCGCTGTTGGAAATTCTGCCACAGAAGACAGCGCCACGGCAATGGGCGTGATCAGGGTAATGGTTCCTACGGACGTGCCCATGGCTATGGATACGAAACAGGCTGCCACAAACAGAACAGCTACTGCTGCCCAAGCCGGTGTGACGGATAGCAGAAAATAGGCCACCGCTTCTGCGCTGCTGCGGCCGGTAATACCCACAAAAATACCCGCTGCCAGGAAGATCAGGATCATGGTAACGATATCCTTATCCCCCACACTTTGGGCTACCACGGCAAGCTTCCGGTCAAAGCTCAGACTGCGGTTTTGAACAAACGCCACCAACAGCGCAACTAAAAAGACCACTACGATGGGGATCTTGTAGAAGCCCATCTCAATATGCAGCCCGTACTCAAATATCAGGCCTAACCCCAGATAGAGCACCAAAAAAACGCCTGCAGGCAACAGCGCTGCAGGATTACTCCTCTTACTCCCGTTTCCATCCATCCTATTTTGTCCTCTTTTTTCATTTTTCCTCCCCTATTTTAGACAGTTTTGCCCAACCTGTCAATCTATATTCCCAAAAATACATGTACCTTCCAGTCTGCTTTAAAAACATATTATTCCGACACACGACCTATTTGCTATAAAAAGCTACCCGTTTCCAAGAGGTTGAAAGGGGTTATGCATCTTTTTAGATACGTTCATAAAAGGCAGAAAAGAATGGTGCACCTACGACGGTGCACCATAGTTTCCGCTCTATAGAATCGTGTACGATAAGGGGCCGCGTTTCCATCTTAAGCGCATGAAAACGGAAAGCTGTTATCTGTATCGAAAAAGTAGACCTTTGGATGCCGGTGAAAAGATTACAGATCAATTGTCTTTGCCGGGGGCAGTCTGCGTGTCCAGCAGCTTTTGGAAGGCATCGCCGCTCAACTCTTTTTTCTCCAGGAGCACTGTGCATAGGGTTTCCATATGCGCCCGATTTCGGGCCAGGATATCTGCAGCCAGCTTGTCTGCAGCTATTAAGAGCTCGGCTGGGGTTTTTCCAAAGGAGGTCATGGCGTATGTTTCGACCATGTCCTCTGCAAGACGCTTGGCGCGCGCATAATCGCTGGCACAGCCGGTGGAATGGCAGCCGAAAAAGAGCGCTTCCGCGTTTTTGCCGCCCAAAAGCGTGGCAAGGGTATTCAGCAGCTCCTGCTCTGTTTGACTGATGGGATCGATCTGCAGCGTTACCCGGCCGTAAGAGCCGGCATGGTTGCGGATGCTGATACGCCGGGGGATCTTGGCAGGATCTGCGCCGTACATCACAAAAGCGTGGCCCAATTCATGAATGGCGGTCCTGCGTTGCTGCTGCGGGGTAATATCCGCCGGATCATAAAGCTGGATACTGTTTGGGGCTGTATCGATGAGGGTCTTGATTGTAGGGATGTCCTGAGTGTGAATATTGCGGTACTGCTTTGTAAAGTCCCGGTTGGCCCGCTGGCTGATGGTCTGATGGATCACATGATCCACAAATCTGCCGTTGCCAAAGTTTTTCACATCCTGGAAGTATTCCATGATCTGCCGAACCTTTTCCAAAGCCCCCGGGGTAACCGTGAAACCTGTCTTGCGCATTTTTTGGGCATAGATCTTGGTAAGTTCTTCGGGGGAGTAGTCATCAAAATGGAAGGTATATCCGATGCGGGACTGGATACCGGGATTCATGGCCAGAAAATCCTGCATCTGTTCCACATATCCGGCGAAAATGAATACTGTGTCCGATTTATGTGTCTCCATGGCAGTCAGGAGCACCTCGATACACTCGTGCCCCAGACCGCCGCGCCGATGGTCTGCCAGAGCATAGGCTTCGTCTATAAACAGCACGCCGCCAACCGCTTTGCGGATCACGTCCGCGGTCTTTCTGGCGGTGTCGCCGTAAACGCTCACAAGGTCCTTTCGCTCGGCAATGACCAGGCGGTTGGTTTTCAGCATGCCGATAGAATACAGGTCATCGGCGATCAGCTTTGCAACCGTGGTTTTTCCCGTGCCGGGATTGCCGGTAAAGATCATGTGCATGGAGAAATCCGCCAGGTTGGAAAAGCCCTTTTCTTTCAAATGCTTCTGATACATTGCCTGCCGCTTGAAGGACTGAAGCTTCTGCTTCATCATATCGATACCGATCAGATCGTTGATGCAAACCTCTTTTTTAGGCGGCATGATCTTTGTAAAGTGCTGGGGTTTAAAAACTTTTTCCAGCTTGACATGCTCCGCACCCTGGTCAGTTACCGCTTCATAGTAGTCCTCCGACCAGGCTTCCTTGAGCTCCTGGAGCATATTGCGGACTTCCCGGGCGTTTCCAAAGAATTCTTTGGTCATGCGCGCACCGATACATTCGTCCAGCTCGTCACGGGCATCCGGATGCAGGGAAAAGCCTTCCTGTTGACACAGCAGCAGAAAGATCTGTGCCAGTTCCTCCTGGGAATAATCCTCAAACTCGATCTGTCGGCCAATGCGGCTGGAAAGACCTGGGTTGGATTTCAAAAGCTGCCGCATTTCATCGGTGTAGCCTGCCAGAATGACGACCAGCTTATCCGAGTTATTTTCCATTTCCTGAACCAGAATGTTCAGCAGTTCATCGCCCCGGTCCATGGTGGCAATGCCGTAGGCTTCGTCAATAAGCAGAACGCCGTTGTAAGCCCGGCGGATCACCTCCATGGCTTTCGTGCCGGTGCCGCCGATCCATTCCGAGATCATATCGCTGGGCTTGACCACCACAAGCTTGTTTTTACGGATGACATTCATGCTGTAAAGCAGATCGGCAGCCAGCTTGGCGACGGTGGTCTTGCCGGTACCCGGATTGCCGGTAAAGAGCATATGATAGCGTCCGCAGGTCTCAGACAAGCCTGCAAGCTGCATTTTATAGATATTGCTGAATTCCTCTTTCGCGCTTTGCAGACCGATCAGCTCATTCATCTGACCCAGTACCGCCTCTGTGGACTGGAATTTGGGATTGTCATCCGGAACGCAGTCTGCCGTAAGCATGTCATTTTCCCGCTTGCGGCAGAAATAACGGGCATATATGCGGCAGACCAGATTATCCAAAAATGCCTGTCCCATGAGATCCGATGCCCGGTAGGCGGCGGGAAAATAGTCTGTCAAAGCTTGTTCAAAGGCCGGAGAAACCGTAAAAGAGGAGCTGCGGAAGGTTTTCAAGCACTCCTGCAGCAGCTCGTCGGGAGAGACCTCCGGCAAATGAACATGGTGGGCACAGACCCGGCGGGACAGATCGTGATTCAGCCGGAGGGAGTTGCGGTAGGCCGACAAATTTCCGCTGACGATCAGAATCGTTTGGGGATTTTGATGAATATAGGAGCAGACCTTTTGCCACATATTGTGGTAGGCTGCCACTTCCTTCGCACCCTTATCCCGCGCAGAAGCACCGCCGTCCATATTCACGCGGGGAGCCTCCCGGCAATCGTGGATCAGCACCAGCTGCGTTTTGCTGGGGATCAGCAGCGGAGAAGGCCGCCGTTTGGTATCTTCGTGCTGGATGGCGTCGGCTTCTGTATAGGTTACCACATGCGTGCTCCGGATCTGTAAAGCTTCCCACAGGATCTGCGCGACGCGCAGGGCTGTATCGGATTGCTCACAGATCAGCATCAGATTATAAAGCGTCTGGCTGACTTCCGGTCTTTTTTGCTGCTTGGTCTGCAGCCGGAAGGTGAGAAATTCCCGCACAGCCTGCTGTCCTTGTTCATCCAGCCGGTACCGCTCCAGGGCTTTCAAGGTCTGGCTGATGCACTGGTCCATGTCTATGCTGGGCACTTCCGGCACAGGCTCCAATTCTTCATCATCCAGGAAAAAGTCCTCATCAAAATCCTGGATCCCCCGCGCGCGACGGGTTGCTTCCATCAGATCGGATAAAGAAGTATTTTCGTATGCCATACACCATTTTCCTCGCTTCCATCAGTTGTATAAGGGGTGCAGTGTCTCCGGGACGTCCTCCAAAGAGACGTATTCATATGTGATTTGCTGTTTTTCTTCCGTAGGCTCATAGGCGCAGCCGCCGGGTACATCGTCGTATATCACTTTATTGAAGTATTGGGATAGGTGATGTGTTTTGAGCACATAACGGTTACTCGCTTCCGTGATCAAAAGGTATAGCTCTTTGCAATAGCTATCTTGATGATCCTCATGCATTTCGTCCAACAAGGAATTTTCCCGGGCAAGAGGAACCAGTTTGCCAAGAACTTTCTGGCTGCCAATGGACACCTCTTCCTGCCGGAGGTGTTCCATTGCCAGCATAGCTCGCTCGGTTTTGTGGGGGATGCTGTTTAGCGAAAAATTTTGTGAGAATCTGGCGATGGCCGTAAAGATCATGCCGAAAATATCCCGCAGGCGGGGTGTGGCGACGGGGCGGATCTGCTGAGGCGGCAGCACTTCCATATCCGGCAGGATATCCTCCTGCCGGATATAGCGGTAAACGGGGTGGCGGTATGTATTCTTCGAGGCATCCGGGTATAGGGTGGCCTGGAAAAAGGCGGTGACATATCGGACCGTATTCTCTGTGACCATCAAAGAGAGCACGGTTGCAGATTCTTTTAAGCAGTCTTTTCCCTGCTTCCGGACGAGCTTTTTTGCCAAGGGGACCATACGGCAGATCACACCCTGCAGTGTAGAGATCATGTATTCCGGCCGGCTCGGCTCTCCTACCTCTATGTAATGCTCCCGGTCCGCTGCCAAATAATCCATGGCGACCCGGACCTGTGCGTCGATATCGGTGACCCTCCGGATCCCAAGCTGCACGTAAGCATCAAAAAGCATGGAGCGAATTTTAAATCTCATAGCGCACCTCTGATTACAGGACAGGTAATTCAAAAACTAAAAATATTTTATACCGGATCCGGCATAAAATCAATGAGTTTCTTGCTTTTGGCCGGATATCTGCCAAAAAAGCGTGATACGAGGCTCAATGGGCCAGGCATCACGCTTTGGATTATCTGTGAATATACATCCGGGTCATATCGGGCTCCCCATCGCCCTGGACCATGCACAAAAATTCCCAACCGTACCGCTCGTAAAAGCCGGTATGGTCGGTCACGAGATAAACAGGAGAAATACCCTTTGTTCGAAGATCTTCCACTGCCATATTCAGCAGCTTCCCGGCAATTCCTAAGCCGCGATGGCTTTCCTCTGTATACACGGCGCAGACATTGGGCGTCAGATCGGGCCGGTCATGGAAATCGTTTTCGATCACACCCAGACCGCCAATGATTTTGCTGCCATCCAGGCAAAGAAACCAGCCTAACTCGTTTTTTTGCTGCAGATATGCTTCCATACATTCCAGATAGGCTTCTCTGGGAACGCCCCACTTGCTATGAAACCATTCCGCGGCCATGTTCATAAGTTCTGGCTTTTCCCTTAATGTTAGATACTGAAATTCTGCCATCGTTAGCACCATCCTTTGTTGGTTTTCATTATGTTATCACAGAAAACGAAGAAATGCTATCCCCATACTCTTTTCCGAAGGATCTGTTTCCGGGACACAGTTTTTTCGGAAAAAACGTTGCCATTGCAAACGCTCCAATTTTGCCGTGTATTATAGAAAGGAATCCCGAAAAAGGAGGATCTGCGTTTTGATTCGTTATGTAATGGCTGCATAAGCGTTGGCTGTGCAAAAAAGAATACTGACTTTGTATAGCCGATGCTTTCCTGAGAAGCAAATGCAACAAGGAGGCAGCCGTGAGCTATATAAAAGCAGAAGAAATCCTGCCGGAGGACCTGATCCGGAAAATTCAGGAATACGCCGATGGTGTGTACATCTACATTCCCCGAAAGCCGGGCACCCGGCACGCTTGGGGACAGGAAACAAGCTATAAATCGGAATTGAAAGACCGCAATGATCACATCCGCAGCGACTATGCGGAAGGGTCTGATGTTACGACACTGAGCCGAAAATACCATCTGTCCGAAAAGAGTATCCGCAGGATTCTGCAAACAACATAAATTATGAGCCGGGCTTCGTCCCGGCTCAAATGTTTTTTGTTCAGCAAAAACGGAAATGGTTTCGTCTTTTTTTATGCTATCATGGATGCGTAGCTACAAAAGGAATAGGAAGGAGGGGAAAGCATGGATCATCGGACTATGATCCAGAGAAGCCTGGACTATATTGAGGACAATTTACAAACACAGATTACAGCAGCAGAATTGGCAGATATGGCAGGATTTTCCTTGTTTCATTATTACCGGCTGTTTCAGCAGGCGACAGGTCTGCCGGTGATGCAGTATATCCTGCGGCGCAGACTGCTCCACGGCGTGTATGCCATGAGGCAGGGCAGCAGCAAGATCGGTGCAGCACTGTTGTATGGCTTCGATACCTATGCCGGATTTTACAAGGCTTTCTGCCGGGAGTTCGGCTCCACACCCTCTGCATTTTTGAATTCCAGTCGGGCAAAGCGTCCCTACCGGATCGACATCACTAAGGAGGAACACATGACTGTAACCCATAAAAAAGCCGCCCAGATCCTGAAGCACTGGAATCTGGAGGGCGAATCCATTGCCGACATCTACTGTGAGAGCACCGGGAATAAAAATGAACATGCCTGCTTTGTGGGCGAGAATTATGTGCTGAAGTATACGGCTGATCTGGGCAAGCTGAAGAAGCATATCGAGGTTTCCAAGGCACTCCACAGTATCGGCCTGCTCGCTGCCGTGCCGATGCCTGCTGCGGATGGCGCAGAATACATTCCCGACGGAGAAGTATATTTCTACTTGACCCGCCGTCTGCCGGGAAAGCAGATGGTATCCCGCCGCTTTGGGGAAGGGGGTGGGCGCTTTGTAGGAGAGATCATTGGTCAGCTTCATCTGGCACTAGCCAAGATCGAGGACTGCGTCAGCGAAGCGGATCTGCTGGCAACTGTCCGTGATTGGGCATTGCCCAAGGCAAAAGTAGCGCTGAACCTGTCTGACGCATTTTGCAAGGAGTATCTGAATACTTTCGCCAATCTCTATCCCAAGCTGCCCCGGCAGATCATCCACCGGGATCCCAATCCCGGCAAGATTATCTGTGCAGAGGATCAGTGGGGCTTCATCGACTTTGAATTGGCCGAGCGCAACGCCCGGATCTATGATCCCTGCTATGCCGCAACCGCGGTGCTATCGGAAAGCTTTGAACAGGACAAGGATAACTGGCTGGGAATCTACCGGGATATCCTCTGCGGTTATGACACGGTTGCCTGTCTGACGGACCATGAACGTAAAGCAATTCCCTATATCATTCTCGCAAACCAGTTTGTGTGTGTTGCTTGGTTTTCCGAGCAGAATAAGTACGAAGAGCTGTTTGAGATCAATAAACGGATGACCGCATGGCTGATCGAGAAATTTGAAGAACTGAAAGATATTTAACCTAGCCGCTGGCACGGCGGTTAGGGGCGTGTCCAAGAAGTGGATTTTACAAAAGAACGCTTCTCTTCACAAAGATCTATCAAAGGGGATTCCAAAGGGGAAAGCGGAGGAAAACCGCAATTACATATCGCCGATCCGCCTTCCCCTTTGGTCGTCTGGGGAGTCCGGGGACCATACGAAAGGTCCCCGGCGGCTCTTTGGATACTTTCTGGCCGGACAGAAAGTATCATCCCCTTCGTTCTTTTTTACTCCTGTTGCTCTATAACCATAGGTAGTATGTTTTTGGACAGACTACTTAACCGCCGGTACATGTACCGGCGGTTAGGTTCCTATATGGGCCGCAGGCTGCTCATACATGTCAAACACAAAGCAGCCTATGTTTTCTTATTCGGCACTCGCTCAAGGGTGATGCTTTTCAAAATGGATCCGCTTGTCGCAGAAATTCAGCGCAGCTTCCCGGTGGGTTATGATCAGTACAGTACGGTTGGTCATGGCCCGGAGGTTTTTCAAAAGCTGCTCTTCCGTGGCGGCATCCAGCGCGCTGGTGGCCTCGTCAAGCAGCAGAATCGGCCGGCCGGACAGTACAGCCCGGGCAATGGAAAGGCGCTGCATCTGTCCTTCTGAGAGACCGCTGCCCCGTTCGCCCAAAACGGTATCCAGACCGTCGGGCAGCTCCCGGACAAATGTAGCCGCACAGGCGATCTCCAGCGCCCGGTAAAGCTGTTCATCCTGCGACATCTGTTCCGGATCGGAGAAGGTGATCGTTTCCCGAACCGTACCGGAGATCAGCTGGTTTCCTTGGGGAACATAGGCAAACAGGCCTCGCCAGGCGGCATCCAGCGGATGCCGTGTTCCGTCCATATCCTGCCGGTAGATATTTCCGCTGTGCAGGGGGAACAGATTCAGCAGTATTTTTAAGCTGGTGCTCTTGCCGCACCCGGAATCGCCGGTAAAGGCAACAAACTCTCCCTTGCGGACCATCAGGGAGAAATCCTGCAGAACTTGCGGCCCATCGCCATCCTCGTATGCAAAATCCGCGTGTTCCAGCCCAAAGGCATCCAGCTGCTGGGTGTAATAACGGTCGATCTCTTCCTGGGAAACGGGATCGTCCGGACAATCCAACGGAAAGGTTTCGATCTCCATCAGCCGCTCCGCACTGGCGAGCATGGCATAATACTGGGAAATATAGCTGGAGATGCCTTTCAAAGGTGTTTCCAGCATATTTACTAAATACAGCACAGTAGACATCTTACCATAGCTGATCGTGTTTTGCAGAATACCGATCCCACACATGCCGATGCCCAGGATCTGCGCGGTGACCATAGCACCGCCCAGTGCCGCGTTACAGAAAATAGCGAAGAGCGCCCGGCGCATGCGGACCGCGTTCAGCTGATCCATTCGTTGCCCGGCCGTCTCCTGGGAGGCGTTTTCCTGGGTGAAGGCGTGGATCACAAGCAGACTGGAAAGCCGTTCATGCATGAAAGAACGGGTCTTCCCTTCGGCACGCTGGACAGATTTGTGAAGCGCTTTGAGTTTTTTCTGCATCAGTAGGGAAATGCATGCCATCAGCACACCACCGGGGATCAGAAAAACAGCGATCTGCGGAATAATCTGGAGCAAAGCGATCAGCGCGCCCACCACTTTTATGGACGCACCCAAAATTTCGGGGATGATCATGGAGACCGCATGGGCAATGACACTTGTGTCGGAGGTGATGCGGGTCATCCACTCTCCTGTATGACGCTGGGAGATCTGTCCGTAATCCCGATGCAGAAGCTGGGAAAAGACCCGTATACGGAATGCCTTGTCCAACGCATTTCTGCTTCGCTCAGCCAAATACCGGTTTACAAGCAGCAACAAAAGGGATGCGATATTGTACAGCCCAAAGAGCAAAAATTCCCGGAAAAACGAATCCATGTGGCCCGAAGCGGCCGCATCGACCACCTTGCCCAGCGAATAGGCATACGCAATGGCGATGGCACCTTGACAGATCCGCACCAGCGACTGTACAACGGGCCATATTTTGGCTTTCCCGGAGATCGTCCAGACCCAGTTCAGCGCAGATGGGTTGCCTTTCCTTCTCATAGGCAGTTATCCTCCGTAATTTTGGACAGTAGCCACATGTCAGGCTATCCACGTCCTAGGTAGCAGTATACCACAAATTCCGGCGGTTTTCAATTGTATGTTACAGCGCTCCGGAGGAAATCACCCGATCCGCGCAAGCGGCATTACTTGACCGCAAGGATAAACGCAATAAAAAAGCACCCGACCGGGTGGATTTTCTGGTGCGGGCAACAGGACACGATTTGCATTTTACCCCCGGCGGGGGCAAAATTATGGAGTCGCTCCGGCGAGCCCTCGCGAGCGGCGCTCATCCGCGCCGCATTTAGATGGGTTCGAGTCTTGCCTTCTTACTAACACAAAAAGGGAGGCGTTAGCCTCCCTTTTTATGTTGGTGCGGATGACAGGACTCGATGAAATCAAGGTGTCGCTCCGTCGAGCCGTCGCGAGCGGCGCTCATCCGCGCCGCATTTAGATGGGTTCGAGTCCTGCCTTCTTACTAACACAAAAAGGGAGGCGTTAGCCTCCCTTTTTATGTTGGTGCGGATGACAGGACTCGAACCTGCACGCTCGCGCGTTGGAACCTAAATCCAATGAGTCTACCAATTCCACCACATCCGCGTCTGCGTTATTTTAGCACGGAGAAAATAGGTTGTCAATGGAAATATAGACGAACTTTGACGCAGGTAACGAATATTGGGGTTTATTTTTGGTAAATTTGTGCAATAGTGCTTGACAATCCGGTTAGTCACAGCTAAAATAGATTCGGTATAGTGTACGCTGAGCGAGCTGTATGCTCCTGCGTTTCATTTTTATCCGGCATTTGCCTGGATGGAATTGGGTAATATGCGCCTCATGGCGTTTTTTGAGCTTGATACTATCTGCCGGGAGCTTCCCGGCAGTTTGACCTGCCAATTTTACACACATGGGGTTCGTGTGCCCTCCTTTCCGGTGCTGCCTATTTTATAAAGGAGGTGTGCTTGAGAATATGGACCTGGTATTAGCCATTGTACTGATCGTTCTTGCGCTGGCCGCAGGATTGGGCATCGGTATCGGTGTGGGTATTGTGATCCGCAAGAAGGTTGCTGAGCGTGAGATCGGCTCTGCGGAAGCGGAAGCGACCCGTCTGATCAACGAAGCCATCCGCAGCGGAGAAAGCAGAAAGAAGGAAATGCTTCTGGAAGCCAAGGACGAGATCCATAGATCCCGCACGGAACACGAAAAAGAAGTCAAAGAGCGTCGCGCTGAGCTGAGCAAGCAGGAGCGCAGACTGGAACAGAAGGAAGCCACCCTGGACAAGAAGACCGAAGCCTTTGAGCGTAAGGAAGAGGAACTGAGCCGCCGTATGAATGAGGTTGCTCAGATGAAGGTTCAGGCAGAGGAGCTGAAGCAGCAGCAAGCGCAGGTATTGGAGCAGCTCTCCGGTTTGACTCAGGAGCAGGCGAAGGAATACCTCCTCGCCAGCGTGGAAGACGAGGTTCGCCACGAGACTGCTATGAAGATCAAGGAGATCGAGTCGCAGCTTAAGGATGAGGCTGACGACAAGGCTCGCGAGATCATCGCTACTGCGATCCAGCGTTGTGCCGCGGATCATGCCGCGGAGACCACAGTCTCTGTGGTACCCCTGCCCAACGATGAAATGAAGGGTCGCATCATCGGTCGCGAGGGCCGTAACATCCGCACACTGGAGACCGTCACCGGTGTGGATCTGATCATTGACGATACCCCCGAAGCCATTACGGTGTCCAGCTTTGATCCCGTCCGCCGGGAGATCGCCCGTCTGGCGCTGGAGAAGCTGATCGTGGATGGCCGTATCCATCCTACCCGCATTGAGGACATGGTGGAGAAGGCCCGTAAGGAAGTGGACCGTACCATCCGTGAGGAAGGCGAGCGCGCCTGCTACGAGACCGGCATCCACAACTTGAACCCCGAGCTGGTAAAGATCCTTGGCCGCCAGAAGTACCGTACCTCTTACGGTCAGAACGTGCTGAATCACTCCATCGAGGTCGCGCATATCGCCGGCTTGATGGCTGCCGAGCTGGGCGTGGATGTGGCCACTGCCAAGCGCGCCGGTCTGCTGCATGACTTGGGCAAGTCCATTGACCACGAGGTTGAGGGCAGCCATGTGCAGCTGGGTGCGGATCTGGCCCGGAAGTACAAGGAAAATCCCGTTGTGGTCAATGCCATCGAGGCCCACCATGGCGATGTAGAACCTAAGACAGTCATTGCTGTGCTGATCCAGGCTGCTGACGCGGTGTCTGCTGCCCGTCCCGGTGCACGCCGTGAGAACGTGGAGAACTATATCCGCCGCCTGCAGAAGCTGGAAGAGCTCACCGGCACCTATCCCGGTGTTGAGAAGGCCTTTGCCATCCAGGCCGGCCGTGAGGTCCGCATTATGGTCAAGCCCGAGGAAGTCACCGAGGACAATATGATCATCCTGGCAAGAGATATTGCCAAGAAGATCGAGGCCGAGCTGGAATACCCCGGCCAGATCAAGATCAATGTGATCCGGGAGACCAAGGCAGTCGAATACGCAAAGTAAAACACAAGGAGCGCATCGAAAGATGCGATCCTTTTTGTCGGCCCTTGCCGACAGCCAATCCGTGCCGCGCAGTGCGCG
>JAZUQE010000145.1:0-6568 GCA_045605575.1 Faecousia sp.
CAACTCCTCCAAGACAGCGCTGAGTAATCTTACCGGTTCGTCTGACGGGATTATTTTTTCGATATTGAGGGGCAAGCAGACTTGATATTCCGTCCCGTATGCGGTATATTCTACTTGCGTAGCTTTTTGTGTCACGACTTATTTTTCCGCCACCGCCCGGCTCTTGTACAGAGCCGGGCGCTGTTTATTTTGGGGCTGCTTCACTTAGTGAGACAGCCCCTTCCTTTTTCTTGACAACTGTGTTATGATAAAAGGGTGAAGTTTTGAAAGCACGAGGGAATTTTATGAAACGACTGAGCATTTTGCTCATTTTAATACTTCTGCTGACAGGGTGCTCGCAGCAAGCACATGCCGATCTTGCTGCCACCACGCTGCCGGTGTATGAATTCACCGTCAGGCTATGTGAAGGAACCGGACTGACGGTTACCCGGCTGGTAACAGAGAACGTATCCTGCCTGCACGATTATACCCTACAAGTAAAGCAGATGCAGGCCATCTCCGGCGCGGATGCCGTGATCCTTTCCGGAGCAGGTTTGGAAGAGTTCCTGGAACATGCTCTGGAAAACGCCAACGCAGTCATCGATGCCTCACAAGGGCTTACCCTGCTGGATGGCGATCGCCATGAACATGACCACGCGCATGACCATACGCATGATCACGGACATGTCCACGAGCATGACCCTCATATCTGGCTCTCCCCGGAAAACGCCAAAGTCATGGCTGGAAATATCTGCGATGAGCTTTGCCGCATGTATCCTACCCATACAGATACCTTCCACAATAATCTGCTTCCTCTGCTCAGCGATTTGGATGCCCTGCAAAACTACGGAAAAGCCCAGTTGCAGGAACTGTCCTGCCGGGAGCTGATCACATTCCATGACGGCTTTTCTTACCTTGCAGAGAGCTTCGACCTGCATATTCTGGAGTCTATCGAAGAAGAATCCGGTTCGGAGGCATCAGCTGCGACTGTAATTGAACTGATCAAACTGGTCGAAGCGCACAAGCTGGGAGCCCTGTTTACGGAGACTAACGGTGCGGACGCGGCAGCAGCTCTTATCGCTGCCGAAACCGGCGCTACCATATACACCCTAGACATGGTCATGGCAGGTGACAGCTATTTTGAAGCCATGTACCGCAATATCGACACCTTAAAGGAGGCGCTGCAATGAATATACCTCACAACAAAAGCTGTTCCAGCGCCTGCTGCCTGCGTTTACAGGATGTCAGCGTAACCATCGGCAATCAAAGAATCGTGGAAAATGTGAGCATGCATGTCCACTGCGGCGAGCTGGTGGCCCTCATCGGTCCCAATGGTGCCGGCAAAAGCACCGTACTGAAAGCCATTTTGGGGCAGCACAGCTACGAAGGTGTTATTACTTTCTCCTCCCCCGGCTTGCGCCACCGTAAAGGTCCACGGATCGGTTATGTGCCCCAGAGTCCCGCCTTTGACCCTGGTGACCCCATCAGCGTCGCGGATCTCTTTGCTTGCTGTATGAGCAAAAAGCCTGCCTTCCTAGGTCTAGGCAAACGTTTACGTCAGAAAGTAGAAGAGTGCCTGGACCGGGTGCACGGAAAAGATCTGATCGACAAACGGGTCGGCACGCTCTCCGGCGGAGAGCTGCAGCGCGTACTGCTGGCTTTGGCGCTGGAACCGCTGCCTAATATTTTGATCCTGGACGAGCCAATGTCCGGTGTGGACGCAACGGGTAATGTGCAGCTGATGGAGATGCTGGACGAGCTGCGCGCTACCTACGACCTGTCCATTTTAATGACCACCCATGACTTCGGCATGCTGCAGACTTATGCTGACCAAGTAGTACTCATTGACGGCACCGTTCTTTCCAGCGGAACGCCTGCACAGGTTCTGGGCAGCGAGCAATTCCGCGGTGTGTTTCACGGGAAAGGAGGCGACAGCGCATGAGCGTTTGGTATGCACTTTGGGACGCGCTTCCATTTGAAATGCTGCACTGGGGCTTTATGAAAAACGCTCTTCTGGCTGTAATACTCATGAGTCCCCTCTTTGGCCTTTGCTCTACCATGATCGTCACAGGCCGCATGAGCTTTTTCTCAGACGCCCTGGGCCATGCAGCCTTTACGGGTATCGCCATCGGCAGTATCTGCGGGCTTGCCGCCCCGACCTGGGCAGCTGTCCTGTTTGCAGCCGCATTTGCAGCGCTGTTCAGCATTGTCCGCAGCCGGTCTAACCAGGCCGCAGACACCATCATCGGCGTTTTTTCCAGCACTGCGGTAGCTCTGGGAATTTTTATTGCCACCTTAGACGGTGGAAGCTTTACTAAGTACAACCGCTATCTGATCGGTGATATTTTGTCCATCACGCCTGCGCAGGTAGGTCTTCTGGCATTGGTCCTGGTAGGAGTTCTGGTATTTTGGGCGCTGTGTGCCAACCGGCTGATCCTTGGCTCTGTCCATCCGCAGCTGGCAGCCTCCCGTGGGATCCCGGTAGGCCTGAGCCAGGGAATTTTCACCGTAGTCATCGCCGTAGTGGTGACCTTGGCGATCTCCTGGGTCGGACTGCTGATCCTAAATTCTCTTTTGGTCCTCCCTGCTGCAGCTGCCAGAAATATCTCCCGGAATTTACGGCAATACCACGGTTTCTCCGTGCTGTTTGCTCTGATCTCAGGAATCCTGGGGTTGATCGTCTCCTACCATTTGGGTGCTTCCGCCGGCGCGGCCATTTGTCTGATCCTGGCGCTGATCTTTGCGGTTAGCTTCCTGTTCAGAAAGGTGCGTAGATAATATGCAGACTTTCCCTACCAAGATCATTGCCCGGATCCGAAGCGACTTTCCCACCAAGTTCGGCATTCCCAGGCAAAGCGGACTGGTGCAGGAGCTGCAGGCCACCATCGTATTTGAGCCGGAATTTCGCAACCCGGACGCCCTGCGGGGTTTGGAAGATTTCAGTCATCTTTGGCTGATCTGGCAATTTTCCGAGGCCGTGCGTGCTGAGTGGTCACCCACCGTCCGTCCGCCGAGACTCGGTGGAAATACCCGGCTTGGCGTATTCGCCACCCGTTCTCCCTTCCGTCCCAACGCCATTGGACTTTCCTGCGTAAAGCTGCTGGGGCTGGAGCAAACCAGGGAGTACGGCACCGTGATCCAGGTTGCCGGTGCAGACCTCATGGACGGCACCCCCATTTTTGACATCAAGCCCTATATTCCCTATGCCGACTGCCACCCGGAGGCTTCCGGAGGCTTTACGGATAGCGCATCTGACTTTCTGCTGGAAGTAGACTTCCCTGCTCCCCTGCTGGAAATACTGCCACAGGACAAGCGGGATGCTGCTGTCAGCGTTTTGACCCATGATCCCCGCCCGTCCTACCAACGTGACCCTGAACGTGTATACGGTCTGCCCTTTTCAGGCTTCGACATTCGCTTTACCGTAAAAGAAAAAATTCTGACCGTAATCGAGGTAACCAAGCTATGAAAAAACTGCTTGCGCTTGGGCTATGCCTGCTGCTCCTGGCCGGCTGCAAGGCCAACACACCTGCTTCTACCACTGACACAACGATACCCACTCAGCCCCCCGTAACACAGCCCGCGCAGCCCGGTACAGTGATCGACATCTATACCGTTAACGATCTTCACGGCAAGATCAAGGACGCTGCCCACCACCCCGGTGTAGATGAACTAACCACCTATCTAACCTACGCCCGCCAGACCGATGATCACGTGATCGTGCTGGCCATCGGCGATATGTGGCAGGGCAGCGCGGAGTCTAATCTGACCCGCGGGCAGCTGATGACTGCATGGATGAATGAAGTGGACTTTGATGCCATGGCTATGGGCAACCATGAGTTCGACTGGGGCGAGGCTTACATTGAAGATAACGCCGCACTGGCTGAATTTCCCTTCCTGGGCATCAATATCTATGACCGCACCACCTCCCAGCAGGTGGATTACTGCGAAAGCTCTCTGATGATCGAATGCGGCGAGGTGCAGGTGGGCATCATCGGCGCCATCGGCGACACCTATTCCTCCATTGCCCCGGATCATGTGCAGGATGTGTATTTTAAGGTCGGCAGCCAGCTGACAGAACTGGTCAAGGCAGAGTCCGAAAAGCTGCGCCGGGAGGGTGCGGATTTCATCATCTATATCATCCATGACGGTCTGGGCCAGACCTACAAAGACGGCATCACACCTGTGACGGATCAGCAGATTTCCGGTTATTATGACTGCGTGCTGTCCGAAGGCTATGTGGATCTGGTATATGAAGCTCACACCCACAGGCAGTATATTCTGGAGGATGACCAAGGCGTTCTGCATCTGCAAAACGGCGGCGACAACTCCGGCGGCATTACCCATGTTGAGATAGAGGTCTATACCGATGACCGGGAAGCCAAGATCCGGGAAGCAGAGCTGGTCAGCACCGGCAAGTACGCTTCCCTGCCCGATGACCCCATTGTAGAACAGCTCTTGAAGGAATACAGTGATCAGATCGGTTACTCTTATGAATCTCTTGGGAATCTGAAAAGCTCCGTAGCCGGAAATTCTCTGCGCCAGAAGGTAGCCGAGCTTTATTATGAAGAAGGTCAACGCCGCTGGGGTGACGAATATGACATTATTCTGGGCGGCGGTTTCGTCTCTATCCGGGATAAGGGGTATCTTCCTCGGGGCAATGTGACCTATTCCCAGCTGGTCGCCCTATTTCCCTTCGATAACGAGCTGGTGCTCTGCTCCATTCAGGGGCGGGATCTGTTGAGCAAGTTCGTTCATACCTCCAACAAAAACTACTTCATCAGCATCGGGGAGCAAAGTACGTCTGTTCTCGACAAGATCGATCCGGAAAAGACCTACTATGTAATCGTGGACAGCTACACCTCCACCTACGCACCCAACCGGCTAACTGAGATCGAACGCTACGGTGAACCGATCTATGCACGAGATCTTTTGGCGCAGTACATTGCCAACGGTGGCTTCTCACAATAGTAATACAAATCATAAGCCCTGTGTATACATACACAGGGCTTATTCAGTGGATCCAAGAAGTGGGTTTTACAAAATCATAAAAGCTTTATCATAGGGGATTCCAAAGGGGAAAGCGGAGGAAAGCCTCAATCACACATTATCGGTCCGCTTTCCCCTTTGGTCGTCTGGGGAGTCCGGGGACCATACGAAAGGTCCACGGCGGCTCTTTGGATACTTTCTGGCCGGACAGAAAGTATCATCCCCTGCGTTTCTTTTGCTTCTGTTCCTCTATCATTGCAGGTAGTATGTTTTTGACAGACTGCATAAGCCCTGTGTTTGTATACACAGGGCTTACTCGCACATCAAACACTGGGCGCATGGTCTGCAAGGAACTGACACAGCGCACTTTGGTATCGTTCGGTCTGCTTGTACATTCCATTTCCGTGGTTACATCCGGGGAGGATCAACACGCTTGCAGACACAGGAGCCAGAGCGGCCAGCTTGTGAAGCATTTCATCCATATGCTCCTCGCTGCCAGCTGTCAAAAACAGCGGATATCGACAGGCAGAAACTTCCCGAAGCGCATCAAATTCCAATGCATCTACATGAAATTCATTCTTAAATTTCTGGAAAAGCCGGGTGCACACCCCATCCGCTTCCCCCTTAAAGACAGATTTGGCAACGCTGCGAAACACTTCCGGGATGCTGACAGTTGGCGCATCGGCAACAATGCCAACCACATTCTTCAAGTCCTTGTTACACAGGTGGAGCGCGATGCCGCCGCCCATACTCAGGCCATGCAATATGATCCTTCCATCCGGAGCTTCTCTATTGGCCCAATCGATCCATCCCATGATATCCTTGCACTCCAGTGCACCGAAGGTAAGATATTTGCCTTCACTGGGGCCATGGGCTCGAAGATAGGGAATCAGAACGTTGCAGTTCTGGGACAGATAAAAGAGGCCGGGAAATGCGCTCTCTCGCTCTGCATGGCTGGTATAGCCATGGATCCATATAACCGTGGCACGGCTTTGAGTTTGACAGGGATAAAACTTAGCCTCAAGCCGCAAACCGTCATGGCTGATAATTGAAAGCTCTCTGTGCGGCATTTTTTGAATCTCAGCCAAGGAGTTATGAACTTTCGTAATGGTATCATACCAGGAATCCTCAGGCCCAACCATAGCATAGGCTTTTCGAATATCCTTACGCTTCAGCAAACTATGGAACAAGATATTGGCCTTCAAATTCTCGAGCATAGACAACGCCTCCCAAACAAATCTATGATAAGCATTATAATACGTATTGTTATAAAATGCAAATAACAATTGCCAGAATCCTTAATCCATGCAAAAAAGGCAACCGTTGGGTGGTCTTTTTCGTCATTGGATAATTCGCCGCTCCAAAACAATAAGATCTCCGTCCACACCCATACAGGGTGCGTCCGGAAATCTTAGGATTTTCCCCCGGGCTAAAAAAGTGTCCACCGGACACTTTTTACCCTGGCTTCGCCAGGGCCGCCCTCTTCAAATCCCTCCTTCTCCGCCATAAAAAAGACCACCCGTTGGGTGGTCTTTTTTATGGCGGAGAAGGAGGGATTTGAACCCTCGATACCCTTTTGGGGTATACACGATTTCCAATCGTG
>JAZUQE010000146.1:0-12476 GCA_045605575.1 Faecousia sp.
ACCAAAGGGGAAAGCGGACCGGGGATATGTGAACAAGGTTTTCCTCCGCTTTCCCCTTTGGAATCCCCATTGATAGGGCTTTTGTGAAGATAAGCAAGCCACTTTTTTGACACGCTCAAAAAGCCTGCGGCGTAAGCCGCAGGCTTTTTGTAAATTTGCCGGGGGAGTTTTCGTATAACGCTGTAGGGGTGCTTACTGGATGTCCCTACGGCATTTACGGGGAGCTGTACGACAAAATGGGGAGCGTGTTTCTCTACTTAAGGACTACGCTGGTCTGGCTGTCAATGGTCAGAACAGTGCCTTCCAGCTTGGCACCGCCTACGCCGATGACGGCGGCCAGCTCTGTCAGAACGGTATCCGTAAACTGGGCCAGATCGATCTGGGCGCTGTTGCCGGTGGTGTTGTGAAGCACAGCCACGGTGCTTCCTTCATAGGTGCTCAGGAAACCACCCACCTTGGAGCCGGTGATCTCCAGTCGGGTGTATTCACCCAGGGCAATGGCAGGATTAGCCTTGCGGATCTGAATCAGCTTCTTGTAGTAGTTATACAAGCTGTCACCGTCGGGCAGTTGGTCCGCAACAGTGCCGTTTGTCTGACCGGAGGTGTAGTCTGCGCCTACAGGATCCTTGACCGTGTCTTCGTCACCCCAGAGCATTGCCAGACGGCGGTTAGCATCCGTGTTGGAGCCACCCCGGGAGCCCTTCATGCCGATCTCCTCGCCGTAGTAGACGAAGGTGGAGCCGGGCATCAGAATAGAGAGGTTGGCGGCTACCTTGGCCCGGTTGTTGGACACCGGCAGGAAGCCTGCTGCCCGGTCCATATCGTGGTTGGCGATGAAGGTCACCAGCTGGGCGTTGGGGTTCTCGGCCCGGATACTCTCCAGGTAATTCTCAACATAGGCGGTCAGCACGTTCACGTCGCCTGCCTGGGCAGTTTGGGAAATGTTGCCGGAAACCTGGGACATAGAGAAGTTAAAGCAGTTGGTGGAGGAGAAATAGGGGATCACTACGCCGTCGCCGTCCCAAACCTCGGCTACGGTGTAAATATCCGGCTTGATAGCCCGCAGCTGGGCCATGTACCAGTCCCAGAATTCCACATTGCGGCTCTCTTCACCGAAGTAGATGTACTTGGCGGCATCGAAGCGGAAGCCGTCTACACCCAGATCCAGGTAATATTTAGCGATCTTTACCATCTCCCGGCGCACGGCCTCGTTATCGTAGTTCAGCTCGGGCATGCTGCCGGAGAAATTGCATTCATACAGATGCTCCGTTCCGTTAATGGTACGCATGGTCTTGCCGCTCTGTGCCTCGGTATCCCAGGCGTAAAAATCGTAGTATTCGTTGCCGGTCAGACCGTTGCGGTGGGCGTTGGTAAATTCCTGGAACCAGGGGTGAGAGGTGGAGGTGTGGTTGACTACCAGGTCCAGGATCAGCTTTACGCCTCGCTGGTGGCACAGTTCGATCAGTTCTTTCAGGTCCTCTTGGGTGCCAAATTTGGAATCGATGGTGTAATAATCCGTAGTGTCGTACTTGTGATAGGAGGGGGAGGCAAAGATCGGTGTCAGCCAGATGCCCTCCACGCCCAGACTCAGACCGGAGTTGGGGTCGCCGTCGTTGAGGTAATCAAACCGGTTGATGATGCCCCGCAGGTCGCCAATGCCGTCACCATTGGAATCGGAGAAGGAGCCAACAAAGATCTGATAAAAGAGACCGGTATTTTCGGCTGTTTCCGCGACCACGCCTGCATCGTCGATGATGGCTTCGTTACGGGTTTTATCTAGCTTGTATTTGCCGGAGATGTCGGTCTTGGCACCGCAGCCTGCCATAGAAACCAGCAGCGCCAGTGCAAGACATACTACGAGAATATGTTTCATGTTTCTTCCTCCCTGTTCGCTGAAAGCGAATCTAGTTACGCGGATGATTATACCAAAAAATGCTCCGAAAGTAAAGGAATTTACACAGCGTCCGCGTTATGCTACTATGGAAAAAACGGCGTATTTCTGACTGTGGACTGTCAGAAAGGGCAGAATTTTGTGTCTTATAGAGTAGAAGGGCCTTTCCGGAAAGGAGGTATGCGCAGTGCAGGACGAACAAATATTGGAGCTGTACTTTGCTCGCGATGAGCGGGCGATCCGGGAGTCGGAAAATAAATACGGAGGCTATTGCCGCACGGTAGCAGGAAATATTTTGGGAAGCCGTGAGGATGTGGAGGAGGCGGTCAGCGACAGCTGGCTGCGGGTCTGGAATGCTATCCCACCCCAGCGGCCAGCGGTACTGAGGCTGTTCTTTGCCAAGATTGTGCGCAACTGTGCCTTCAATATCCATCGGAGCCAGACGGCACAAAAACGGGGAACCGGGGATTTGATGCTGGCGTTGGAAGAATTGGGCGAGTGCGTTGCTCCGGACAGTGACCCGGAGCAGACTGTCAGTGTCAAGGAGCTGGGAGCCGATATCCGCCGTTTCCTGGAGTCGGTTTCCCAAAGAGAACGAAGAATATTCGTACTGCGCTACTTCTATGTAGAGAGTGCGGCATCCATTGCCCGGTGCTGCGGCCTGTCACAAAGTAATGTACATCAGATCCTAAGTCGCACGCGGGGAAAATTAAAGGCATTTTTGATACAGGAGGGATATGCGTTATGAAACGCGAAGATATTTTTCGGGCTATCGGAGAGCTGGACAGCGAGTTTTTGGAGCAATGCGAGGCACCTGCGGCACCTCGCCGCAAGCTGTGGCTGATCCCACTGGTAGCGGCCCTGATCGCTGCTTTATGCGCGACCGCCGCGGCAGGCGGCTTGGGCAGAGTGTCCCACGGTGAGGTCGCGGAGGTTACCGCGAACAACCACTATTCAATCGGGGCGTATTCGTTCTCCCAGGAGTCGCAAGAGCTGGAGGTTTTTGTGGATCTGCAGTTGGAGAACCTGGCCCCGGACTATGTGCACCAATTGTATCTGCCCACGATCTGTGAAGATCTGGAAGTAACCGGTCTTCAGCGGGACGGCGCTTCCCTGGATCCCGGCGCAGAGCAGATGACCCGATTTTTGATCAGTTGGAACCATCCTGATTACAAATTTAAGCAGAACATTACCTTTGAGCAGAGAACAATCCGGTATTGGCGGCAGAGTGAGCAAAAGGATACGGTCCCAGACTATCTGCCCGGCACGGATGTGGAGAGTAAAATGCTGCGTTGGGACGATCATGAGGCCTTTCTGGTTACCATCGGCCCCAGTAAGGACGATCTGAGTCAATCCCATCGTCTGTACTGGACCGACGGCTACTATGTCTTTATTCTTCGCTGTCCCTACGGCATCGGTGAAGAGTGGATGAGGGCGGCTGTGGAAAGTGTTGCCCGGGTGGATACGCTGCAGGATATTCAAAAGGAGCTTGCGCAAAGAGTAGAGGAAGGCCAGGAGGAAATGTGGGAAGATCTGAAACGTGTGGCAAACAGCAGCCCCGAAATCTTCACCAAGCAATTCCACCCGGTGTCCGGCCATGTTGAGCGGCTGGAGAACGGGATGCCTAAGCTGAGCCTGGAACCTACGGATACCACCGGCGCGCCGGAAAAAGTAGAGATGATGATCTTTCCCTTTGTAGCAGAGGAAAAGGATTTTGTGTTCCATTCCGACTGCATCCCCACTTTCGTGGAGGCTCCGGAGGGTGTCACGAAAGGCGTAGCCTGTTACTATAGTGTAAACTGGGCATATGAACTGGGCGGCCGGGTTGAGTATTGGCAGATTGCCCGCGGCGCTTCCCTCCACTATACCAACCACTCATATGCGCCGGCAGACAGCGTTCAGGTGGAGACGGTGACCATTGGAAACTACGAGCTTCTGCAGGTCACCTGCGAGGAGGATCAGCGGCAGACAATCATGGGAAAAGAGCTGTACTGGATGGACGATGACTACCGTTACATTCTGATCTGCCCCCTGGCTATGACCGATGCCGAGATCCTGGAGATCCTGGACAGTCTGGACCGAATCTAAAACTGAAAGAACCCAATGACGGCGAGGCCAACCCTACACGGGCTGGCCTCGCTCATTTTGGCGCAAATAGAATCATCATATTTCTCAAACATTTCTGAAGCATTGCGAAAAACTCCTTTCGGTACAATCGGACCATCTGTTAGTCAAGGCAAGCCTGCCCGGTAAGGAGAAATGATATGGGTTAGGAAAATAACTTTCCCTGCATCTACAGCGCTCCGGCAAAGCAGGAGGTGCTGAATATCTGCAAGAAGTACCTTCTCAAAGAGGAAACCAAGCTGGAGGAACTGAACCGGCTTGACCGGTTGATTCAGAATTCCGGTGTAGCAGATACTTGCACAGAAGCACCGGATGCCACCAAACTGCGCAAAGAACGCATACCCCATTTCTTATCCCGAAGCGCAGATTTCCTGCGGAAAGGTTCTTACTCCGAGGATGTCAATTCCGCAATAAACCGTCCTGTGCAGATTAAGCTGCACAGGACGAGCATTCTTCTAAATTAATATTGCAAAAACAAAACTTGAACGTTTTGGAACAAATCTCTTGGTACAATGATGCCATCAAATAAAGCAAAACTACAGATTCAGAATCAAAAGGAAATGATCAAGAAGAACCTGGAAGCCAGCCGCAATACTGGTAAGAAAATTAACATTTCTCAAACATTTCGGAAAACATATACAAACCTTGGTAGGATAGAATGCTCCCGTAATAAGGAGATAGGTAGATTATGAATGAAAACGCTTTTTCTTACACTTACAGCGCTACTTGCAATCAAGAGGTTCTGAATATTCGCAAGAAGTACCTTCCCAAAGAGGAAACCAAGCTGGAGGAAATGAAACGGCTTGACCATTTGGTTCGCAATTCCGGTGTAACAGAGAGCCTGTGTACCGGTATCGGCGGCTGCTTGGTTTTTGGACTGGGTCTATGCCTTGCCATGGAAGTGATCGGCCAAATGATCTGGCTGGGCGTGATCCTTGGCCTTATCGGTGCCATTGGGATGCTTGCGGCGTTCCCTGTCTACCGGAAATTCTTTAACAAGGCAAAAGCACAACATGCCCCCCGCATCCTGGAACTGGCAGCGCAGCTTAGTGGACAGGTTTCCTAAAATTAAACATCAAATCTATGAAAGAGGTAACGAATATGAGCAATAACGATCAGGAATTTCTGGTGCAGAAGATCCGAACTCAGTATACAGAAAAGCAGCATACCGAGCTGGATGCACTGAAGGAGCTGGATGCCAAGGTCAAGCGTCCTGCCAATGTGTTCGCCTATACCTACGGCAGCGTGAGCGCCGTTGTTATGGGCGCAGGCATGAGCCTTGTAATGACCGAAATTGGTGCAATCATCGGCTTGGCAAGCGCCATGGTTCCCGGTATTGTCATCGGCGTTGTTGGTATGGGTATGGCACTGACCCCATCTACAAGAAGATGCTCAGCGCCCGTAAGAAAAAATACGCACCTGAGATCCTAAAGCTCAGTGAAAAGATTATGAAAGGTTAATACAAGCGGGAGCGAACCTCCCGCTTTTCCTGCTTTCAAAAATACAAAGGAGACAGTGTTATATGAATGCGATCGAAATCAGAGATCTATCCAAAAGTTTTCGCGGCATGTATGCGGTAGATCATTTGAACATGACCGTCCCCGTTGGCGCCATTTATGGCTTCATCGGCGAAAACGGTTCCGGTAAATCCACCACCATGAAGCTCCTGTGCGGCCATTTGGTGGCTGACAGCGGCGAGGTGAAGCTGTTCGGCAAGGAACATACAGATCCCGGCGTCCGTGTCCGTGTGGGCGCACTGATCGAAGATCCTGGTTGTTTCCCCGGTTCTTCTGTGTATCAAAACCTGGTGATGCAGTGCATCAATCTGGGCATTGAAAACCGTGACAAGGAGATCCGCCGGGTTCTGGAAATCGTCCGCATGGAGGAGCATGCCGGACTTAAATTCAAAAAGTGCAGTTTGGGTATGAAGCAGAGAATTGGCATTGCCATGGCGCTGCTGGGCGATCCTGCTCTGTTGATCCTGGACGAGCCTATCAACGGTCTGGATACCGATGGTATGCGGATCATACGTGAAATACTCGTGGACATCACCCAGAAGTACGGTTGTACCGTTCTCGTTTCTTCCCACATTCTCGGTGAGCTGGAAAAGATCGCCACCCATTACGGCATCATCCGCCGGGGCAGGATGATCATGGAACTGTCCGCCAAGGATATGGACTCTCGAGCGCAGGTATTCGTTTCTCTGAAAACCAAGGATATGATTGGTGCCAAGCAAGTGCTGCGGCAGAAATATGCCGATGTCCGGGAAGAAGAGGAATACCTGCGGGTTTATGATGAGGAGAACACTGCTGCTATTGTCGATCTTCTAATGAAAAGCGGCCATGTGGTGAGTGAAATTAAGAAGAACAAGATTGGCCTTGAAGAATACTACATCGAACTGATGAGCCAGAAGGAGGGAGCATAATGGCACGGGATTTGAAATTTGATTCTCCCAGTTTCGCACGAAGACTGGGCGGCATGCTTGGCGTTGACTTCTATCGCCTGTTCCATACCCCGCTTTTCTACATCTTTCTGGCTATTGCCGCCATTATCCCGGCTATGGTTTCCGGCTTTACCTCCATGCCGGATGCGCAAGGCAATGTGATGGAGCCGCTCTACCAGAATGCATGGCAGATCATCGCCGCTACGGAACCGCTCTATGTGATCCGGAGTATTGCGGATTATGCAAATATGAATATGGTATTCATATTTGGCGGCATTATGGTGTCCATTTTTATTGGCCACGACTATAAGAGCGGCTATGTCAAGCAGCTGTTTACCACCCACGCAAAAAAGCAAGACTATATGATGTCCAAGACGATCGTCTGCGCCTTTGCTATGGCCTGTATGTGCGTGACTTATCTCATTGGTGGCATCGCGGGCGGTTTGGTGGCAGGCTATCCCTTCCAGGTCAATGTTGGTAGCTTGATCCTCGCCATTCTCGGCAAGATGGTTATGTCGTTGGGCTGGGCCAGCCTTTACACTTTCCTCAATATTATTTTCAGAAGATACTTTGGTGTTTCTATCGCGTCCTCTTTCTTCTTCGGTACCGGCATTTTGATTATTGGCGCTGCGGCCATCGTGGAGAATTTGAATCTGCCCACTGCTTTTTTAAACATCTTCCTGTATGGATCTTCCGTCAATGCTTGTCTGGTCAGCAATATGGTTATACTGCTGATCTGCGCTGTCGTATCTGTGGTTTGGGCTTTTATTTACAATGTACTGGGAACATGGATCCTCGTAAACAGCGATGTGTACTAAGGAGGTACGGCATATGAATGCAGTAGAAATCAGAAATCTTTCCAAGAACTTTGGCTCCAAGCAGGCGGTTTGCGGCCTGAATATGACCGTTCCCATGGGCGCGATCTACGGTTTTATCGGTGAGAATGGCTCCGGCAAATCCACTACCCAGAAAATGATCTGCGGTCTGATTCCCACCAGCGGCGGTTCCATTAAGCTGTACGGCAAGGACTATACCGATCCTGCCATCCGGGCAAGTATGGGTGTGCTGATCGAAGCGCCTGGCTGCTTCCCCGGTCTTTCCGTGTGGGATAATATGATGCTCCAGGCTTCCAACCTGCGCCTTCCCAATGCGGAAAAAGAGGTCATCAAGGTTCTGAAAACGGTGAGAATGGAAGGTGCGGCAGGCAATAAGTTTAAGAATTGCAGTCTCGGTATGAAGCAAAGAGTCGGCATCGCCATGGCACTGCTGGGCGATCCTCGGCTTCTCATTCTGGATGAGCCGCTGAATGGCCTGGACGCTGACGGTATGCGAATCATGCGGGAGGTGTTTACGGACATCATTAAGGACGGCAAGCGCAGCATCCTGGTCTCTTCTCATCTGCTGGGAGAGCTGCAGAAGGTAGCTACCCACTACGGCATCATCCGTCACGGCAAGATGATCCGGGAAATGACCGCTGCCGAGTTGGATGATAGCTGTCGTACCTATGTAGCTCTTCAGACTCAAGAAATGAACCGTAGCAAAATGCTGCTGGGCTGCAAGTATTCCCGTGTGGAAGAAGACGAAGCGGGTTACATCCGTGTGTACGATCTGACCACTCCGGAAGAAATCGTGACCTACCTCTACGAAAACGGCGTCTGCGTCACAGCGATCCAAACCGACAAGATCGGCCTGGAGGAATACTACATCGATCTGATGAAGGAGGGTGCTTGATATGAAAAATTGCTTCTTACAGCGCCTTGGCAGTATGCTGAAAGTGGATTTCAGAAGAATGTTCAAATCTAAAACCTTTTATATTCTCATTGCCTGCGCCCTGGTAATCCCGATCCTAATGACGGTTATGATGACCATGATGGATGGCTCCGTTTCTGTCAATCCCCAAACCGGAGAGGAGAGTATCATGCATGGGCCGGAAAACACCTGGCAGAATATCGGCACCCTTCCCGGCGGCGAAGCCATGGGCGGCAATGAGATCTTTATGATGTGCAACATCAATATGATGTTCATGCTGGTGGCTGTGTTCATCTGCCTGTTTATTTCCGAGGATTTCCGAAGCGGCTTTGCCAAGAATCTGTTCACGGTCCGGGCAAGAAAAGGCGATTATGTGGCATCCAAGACGATCTCCGGATTTGCCTGCGGTGCTTTTCTGCTGATCGCCTATTTTATCGGCACCATGCTGGGTGGCGGGATCTCCGGGTTGCCTTTTGACCTTCACGGGCTGACCACCGGCAACATTGCCATGTGCATGGCGGCAAAGCTTTTTCTGATGCTTGTTTTTGTTGCCATTGATGTGATCGTCAGTGTGGCTGCCAAGCAGAAGACATGGCTTTGCCTGTGCGGCTCTCTCGGGGCAGGTATGCTGCTGTTTATGATGGTCTCTTTGATTACCCCGCTCGGTTCTACGCTGCTTCATGTAATCGGCTGCCTTGCAGGAGGTGTCCTGTTCAGCGGGGGCCTGGGCGTACTTAGCAATAGAATTCTCAATAAAACCAGTTTGGTATAAAAAACTACCGCTTCTGTATTACGGACAGAAGCGGTGTTTTTTTCAGAAATGATAGGAAACGGAAAAACGCAAACAAAACTTTAACATTTGCCTGCTATGATATATAATAAAAAATCATAAAATGCGGAGGAAAGCGATATGTTTCAGATTTTGGTGGTGGAAGACGATAAGGATCTGAACCGTACGGTGTGCGCGTTTTTGAATGCCAGCGGTTACCAGGCAACCGGCTGCCTGAATGCAAGTGATGCCTATGACGCGATGTATGGTACCATGTTTGATCTGATCGTATCGGACATTATGATGCCCGGCATCGACGGTTTTGAGTTTGCAAAAACTGTCCGCAGTCTCAACGAAAACATACCCATCTTGTTTATGACCGCAAGAGATGATTTTGCATCCAAGCAGCGGGGCTACCGTATCGGCGTGGACGATTACATGGTCAAGCCTATCGATCTGGACGAGCTGTTTCTGCGGATCGGTGCGCTGCTGCGCCGGGCAAAAATTGCAACCTCACGGAAGCTGGAAGTGGGCCGCTTCACTATGGACGCGGACGAACATATCGCTATGCTGGGCGAAGAGGAGATCAACCTTACAAACCGGGAATTCAACATTCTTTACAAGCTGCTGTCTTACCCCAAGAAGACCTTCACCCGTCAGCAGCTGATGGATGAATTTTGGGATGCAGACACCGAAACCGCACCCAGAGCGGTGGACGTGTATATGACAAAGCTGCGCAGCAAGCTATCCGAATGCGACGACTTTGAGATCAAGACTGTTCACGGTCTGGGCTATAAGGCGGTGATCAAATGAAAAAGCTCTCCTTTCGGCAGGTTTTGAAAGCAGTCAATAGCTACGTCATATTCTTTTTAACAGTGGGTTTTGCTGTTAGTTGCTGCATGATGCTGTTTTTGCGTGTCCTGGCTGGTTCTATGGGACTTGTCTTTGACGCAAGCAATATCGCGGTAGCTGCGAAACTGACCTTCGGTAATGTGCTGCTGATCACATTTCTGTTTGGAACGGCCGACTATATCCGCCGCAAGATCACGGTAGAGCGGCCCGTTAAGCAGATCACAGCGGCTGCGGAAAAGATCATGCAGGGAGATTTTTCTGCCCGTGTTCCGCCGATCCGTGGCGCAGGTACCGACGGGTTTAATCAAATTGGTTCTGCCATCAACGCCATGGCCGAAGAGCTTTCCGGCACGGAGACCCTGCGAACAGACTTTATTGCCAATGTGTCTCACGAGCTGAAGACACCGCTGGCGGTGATGGGAAACTATGCTACCATGCTCCAGCGTCCCGGTATTACCGGGGAAGAAAGGTGCGAATATGCCAAGGCCATTTCCGAAGCTTCCCGGAAGCTGGCACAACTCATCACCAATATTCTGAAGCTGAACAAACTGGAAAACCAGCAGATATTCCCTCAGCCGCAGGAATTTGATCTTGGCGAACAGCTTTGTGAAAGCTTGCTTGCATTCGAGGATGTCTGGGAAGCCAAGAGTCTGAAAATCGAAACGGATATAGAAGACGATGTGCGTATCAAGTCCGATCCCGAGCTTTTGAGCCTTGTTTGGAACAATCTGATCTCCAATGCTGTGAAATTCACCCCGGATGGCGGCACGATCGGGTTGTCTTTGAAAACGGAGGGCAGCAGTGTGACCGTACAGGTGCGTGACACCGGCTGCGGTATGAAGCCGGAAACCGGCAGGCACATTTTTGAAAAGTTCTACCAAGGCGATACCTCCCATGCCACTGGGGGCAACGGACTTGGTCTGGCGCTGGTAAAGCGGGTGATAGACATTTTAAACGGTGAGATCGGGGTGCAAAGTGTCTACGGTGAGGGTAGTACCTTTACTGTGAAACTTAAGAGGTAATGTTATGGAATGGAAAAAACTTGGAAAGAAACTGCTCTTTCCGCCTATCTGGCTTATGGTGATCCTGGTGATCATCAGCGCTGTGGCACTCACCCTTATTTTCGTCAATGGGATGGAAGCAAGTATTCCTGCCTATCTTGTCTATGTTTTGGCATTTTACACACTCAGCGTTGTGACGATCTTTTGCGCTATGGTGCTTCCCAAACGATACAGGACCATCAAACAGAAGATCTACGATCATCCTTTGGGCAACCGCTATATGACGGACAGAGTATTTCGCACGAATATATCGCTGTCTATATCCTTTGTGATCAGCATGCTCTATGTAGGGATCAACCTTTGGTCCTGGCATATGCTGGGAAGCTACTGGTTTATGGTGCTTGCGGGGTACTATTCTGTCATGGCAGTGATGCGCTACCTCCTGGTGCGGTATGTGCGTATTCAGAAGATCGGTACCGATATCTTAAGCGAGTGGAAGCGCGCCCGGAGCTGTGCGTATATCCTGCTGCTGATCAACCTGTCCCTTAGCGGCGCGGTGCTGATGATCCTGTATCAGCATAAGGGCTACGATTATCCCGGTATGATGATCTATGTGATGGCTCTGTACACATTTTACGCGCTTACCATGTCCATTGTAGATATTGTGAAATACAGAAAATTGGGAAGTCCCATTATGTCTACTGCAAAAATCGTCAGCTTGTCAGCTGCGCTTGTTTCTATGCTCAATCTGGAGACAGCCATGTTTGCCCAGTTTGGTGGAGATATGTCCCCGGAGAATCAACGAATCTTTATTATTCTGACCGGAGCCGGAATCAGCATAACAGTGGTAACGCTTTCGGTTATCCTCATTGTGAGAGCAACAAAAGAAATCAGGAGAGAGAAATATGGAAAATAAAGAAGGTTTTCACTATACTTACTCCGCTGCGCAGCAGCAGGAGGTGGAGGATATCCGCAAAAAGTATCTTCCCAGGGAGGAAGATAAGATGGAGCAGCTTCGGAAGCTCCATGCTATCCCTACCCAAAAGGCCCAGGCTTGCTCCATTGCCCTTGGTGTCATTGGGACGCTGATTTTGGGTACCGGTATGAGCCTGTTTATGACCGAGCTGGGTGCGGCACTGGGCAGCCTGGCTATGGTCCTTGGCATTGCCTTGGGACTTGTGGGAATGGTGCTGGTGGCGCTGGCATATCCTCTTTATAACCGCGTTCTGAAAAAGGAACGGGAGAAGATCGCACCGGAGATCCTGCGATTGACAGATGAATTGATGAAGTAAAATGGAATGACGGATTCGCTGCCGTCTTGCGCATTTTTTCTGTTGCTATGACGCGTTTGTTATGCTGTTGGAAACAGGTATGCCTGTCAGCAAGCGATGCAGCCTGACCAAGCAGCAGTGGCTCTCCCTTTTTGTTTTTCTCATGCTCTAGTAGTAGGGCATGTAAAAAAGACGCCTTTTCGGCTTCTGTGTTACCGGTGGAATGCTTGCCGGTGGGATGGACTGGCGGCGGGACCAAGACCCCCGCCCTACGATGACTGTCGATTGGGATCTGTAGGGCGGGGGTTTACTCCCGCTGTGATTTATGCTATAATACCCTCACGAAAGCATGCGCCAAGAGATTGCCACATCGCTG
>JAZUQE010000147.1:0-96329 GCA_045605575.1 Faecousia sp.
CAGGTCGGCATCCGGCTGGCAGAGGAACTTGCAGAATGAAAATAGGCCAGGAATCGGCGCTTCGATTCCTGGCCTGCTTTTGTTAGAGAATGTAGTCGGTGATGCAATCGTACCAATGGACATAGATTTCGCCGTTGATGGTGAGGCGCTCATTGTCCGGGAATTTCTCACTCCAAGGTTTACCGCCGTATCGATCCACAGCCCAGTCGTCCCGATTGAACCGCCGCCACAGAACAGTTCGTCCGTTGCAGTCCACAAACTGTTCGGAAGCCACTCCGCCATTGTAATTCTCAATATCCATGATGCAGACGGTATCATAAGACTTTCCTCCGATGGTCACATGGCAGCGTCCTACCACATCCATCACTTCTCTGGGAATAGTTCCGGTGACGCAATTTCCTTCACGATGCAGTAATCCCTTGGGGCGCAGATTCACCTCGTTGCCGCAGTTGTCCGCTCCAAAGCCCCAGTTGTTGAGGAATACTTCGCCGTCCAGGAATGTATAGTATTTGCGCACCCCATCTTCCATGTGGGTTTCTGCCAAGTAACGGCTGTGAGTGTCGGTAAGCTGAGCTACGAATCGCCGCTCCACTCCGTTCAATGCGCCGGTGCTAAAAGAATCGGCAGGGTCAAATTGCGTTGCAACGATCTCCACACCCTCGATACCGTGGACCTCTGCTTTCCCTACCACTTCCATCACCGTATAGTCCGTACGCTTGCGCTCCGGAAAATCATACATGCCCCAGGTCAGATGTTCACCCAACTTTGGAACAAGAAACCATCCCATCAGTTCCTCCCAGCGGACACTGAAGGGCTCTGCATCCAGACGCACAATAGTATAGTCAGGGATATATTCAGGCAGTTTTTGCATAGTAGTGTCTCCTTTCGTTTTCTGAGTTTGATATGGATACTTGTTTTTGAAATGCTGCTTGGCAGTAAAGAGTCTGCTTTTCACGGTCCCGACCGGGATGTCCAGAAGCTTTGCAATCTCTGTCTGAGGCAGTTCTTTCCAGAAGTACAGGTAGAGGATCTGCTTATCTTTATCTCCAAGCCTGTCGAGAGTTTCCCGCACGGTATGTACCACGGAAATACCTAGCCGTCCGGCAGATAGCTCTTGCTGTGACAGTTCTTCGATGGATATTTCCATCTGCGCAGCCTTGGTACGAAAATAGTCATTGCACTTATTCCTGGCAATGCTGATGATCCAGGATTTGAACGCATCTTTATTCTTTAGCCCTGCAAAGTTTCAGTAAGCGCTCAAGTAAACTTCCTGCAGCACATCATCTGCATCCGCTTGTGACGGCAGACGATACCGAACAAACCGCTCCACACCGCTGTTCACATCACGGAGCATTTTTTCAAATTCGTCCATATCATCACCTCCTTAGTTCATTGCTTATAAAACCGGTTTCACTTATATAGACGCTGCGATAGGAGGAAAGGTTCATTCATCGCCGATCATTTTGTAATTTTCTTTCCAGCTCCAAAAGTGCTTGCTTTGCGTTCAGTCCACCTGCATAGCCTGTTAGTTTACCACCGCTGCCTATCACTCGGTGGCAGGGAATCAAAATGCTGATGGGATTTCTGCCAATGGCACTTCCCACAGCCTGAGCGGACATCACACGGATGCCACGATCTTTTGCTAGCTTTCTTGCAATGTCGCCGTAGGTTACGGTTTGGCCATAGGGAATCTCCAAAAGATAAGACCAAACCTTCTGTTGAAAGGGTGTTCCGGCGGGCTTCAGCACGAGTGAGGAAATTTGCGGCTCGTTTCCTTGAAAGTAGACATCCAGACATGCGGCAGCATGCATGAGAACTGGGTGGTTGTCTGCTTTCAGAAACGGCGGCTTCGCGCCGATGCCAAAGTGTTTTTGCCCGCTGATCCACAGTCCTGTAATGGCTTCCCCGTCAGTGGCGATCGTGAGAACGCCGATAGAAGAGGAATACTCAGTGATATATGTCATATTCTACCTCAGTTTTGCTGAAAGATCTGCTGCCCGGTGATCAGCGGATAGGAAATAACGACTTTCCCGTTCAGATCCTCTTTATGCATATCCACAGCTGTAATTTGACTGTTTTTATAGGTGGTGTAGTAGTAAATGCCCTTATCAGCGTTGCAGCAGCTGGAATAGAGGGTGAATTCGTATGCATCGGCACGCACATTGGTCACACCCCGCTGCTGTGCTACGCTTCCAAGAATGTGGAAAAACTGACTGACGCTTTCACTCTCAGAGTCTCCGGAAACGGAATTGAATTTAGTAAACGCAGCACGTACAAACCGAGAAGGGGAGGAAGGATCTCCGGGCAGCCCAATGGCACCCATACCCAGACAGAAGGGTTTCAGATCTACCAGATTGCTGAACCTGTTCTCCGGTGGCATGGATGTTAAATTCATATAGTTTGCTAAGTTGTACAAATGGTATTCAAAGGGCGGGTTATTGGTTAGAACACCGACAGGATTTTCGTAAATGTGCAGGCCATTTGCTGTGGATTCAATGGTCACACACCTTTCCTTATCTGCCAGGATCCAGTGAAGGGGCGACAGGGAATACTGCTCATTAAAGGGCGTATTCCATAGATTCAGTCTACTCAAGGCATCCATAGCGTTTTTTACGCTGTCGAACTGTCCAAGAAGCCAGGGGATCAGCTCAAAAGGGGCAATGTTGTCTTTGTCGGGGGCTTTATCAAAATAGACAGCATTGCCGGGGAAATTAAGCCCTGCCAAACTGAATCCTTTTTCATTGGTTGCTTCGTAGTAAAGCGGATATCCGTCACTGATCGTGGCTATACCGATCATAGCATAATGATCTTTAATTACAGTGCCATTGCGGAAACATAAGGGATAGTTCCTGGGTGTTATTGTGACGGTTTCGTTGTAGGAGTATTCCAGATCCAGATTCCGGCCGAAATAAAAGTTATTTGTTTTGTAAGTGATAGCAGTACACATAATAAGACCTCCCGAGAATCATGCAATTAGTATTTCCAAAAAAAGACACGCCCATGCGGAAAGCTGAATGCGATCCGCATGGGCAGGATGACGTTATATAAATAGCAGTGTGATCAGTAGAACAAGGAGTAAAACCAAGATCAATGCCAGCAGTCCGAACCGGACAGGAGGCCAGTATTTGATCAAAGTGCGCTGCCATGCGGGTCTGCGCCGTTTACGTGTGCGAACAGGCTGCTCTGCCTGAGTGGATTGTTGAATAGTAGCGTCCATGTAACCAGCCCTCTCTATGTTGATAGTATAGGACTATTATAACGGGTCACGCCGAAATTTGCAATATAAAAAAGCTTCCGACTGAAAATTGTCGGAAGCTCTTTTTTACTTACCGGAAAGTGCGCGCTCCAGCCAGACACTGCCAAAATCCAGCGCCGTATACAGACCGGCCTTCTCGCCCTTTTTGACGACACGGTCACGGCTCTTGGCCGCGGGATCCGTCAGCTGTAGCTGTACGGAAACACGGGATGCGATATCCGCATCGCCGACCTTCTTGGTTTCCAGGATTTGAAGCATGACAATGTGGCTGTCGGCCATGGAACCGTAGTAGATCAGGTTGTCTTTGCGCATCAGCGGACGACCTTTGTACATCAGAACTGCATTTTCTTCTGCCATGGTAGACCTCCTAACAGATTTTGTTTGGGCTTTGCCGGAGCAAAGCCCAAAAGAGTGAATCAGTTGTTTTCAAACAGATAGCAACGGACCAATGCCTGCATGAGCTCGTCCCGGTCCAACTTGCAGATCATACTGCGGGCATTATTGTAGTTGGTGATATAAGTGGGGTCCTCAGTTAGCAGGTAGCCGACGATCTGATTGATGGGGTTGTAGCCCTTTTCGTCCAGAGCGTCGAACACGTTGCGAAGGATACGCCGCATATTGTCCTTATCATCGCTGGGCACTGTAAACTTGATGGTATTTTTCTCCATGGGTTCGACCTCCTTCCAAGAGTTGGAGTTATTATAGCCTAAAAATAAGCGCGTGTAAAGGCCTGTTTGAGAAAAATTTTCTCAGCGCAGGCTGGCACCCAGCTGCTCAGCCAGAGCATTCAGAACGCTGCTGACAGCTTTTTCAGAATCGGCATCTGTCAAAGTACGGTCATCTGCTCGAAGCTCCAGGGAGAAAGCCATACTCTTCTTGCCTTCAGGTACGCCGGTTCCCCGGTAGATATCGAAAAGCTTTGTGCTGCGCAGAAGCTTACCTGCAGATGCCGCAATGGTGGCTTCTATCTGTGCTACGGTAACAGCCTCGTCGCAAACCAAAGAGATATCGCGGCTGACAGAAGGATACTTGGGCAGCGGCACATAAGTGGCATCCGGCAGCTGCATAGCAAACAGCTTGGTCAGGCTGATCTCAGCGCAGTAGACTTCTGCCTCGATTCCGTAATTTTTTGCGACCAGCGGATGCACCTGGCCAAGGAAGCCCAGCTCCACACCATCAATGGATACGCAGGCGCAGCGCCCGGGATGATAGCTAGGATTATCCTTTACAGCTGTGTAATTGGCCTTCTTCAGACGAAGACCTGCAAAGATGGCTTCCAGCTCACCCTTGAGGGTGAAGAAGCTTTCGCCGGCACCGTAGGTACCCAGGACCAGCATCTTGGGCTCCTCAGGGAGAGTCTGTCCTTCCTGAGGCAGATAGATCTTAGCGAACTCATAGAGTTTGACGGATTTATTCTGATAGGCATTGTTACGAGACAGAATGTCCAGCATGGAGGGCAGGGCGATGGTGCGCATGACAGAAGTATCCTCACCCAGAGGGTTCTGGATCTTCAATGTATTGCGAAGGCAGGAGTCCTGAGGAATGCGGATCTGATCGAAGATGGTGGGGGAGACGAAAGAGTAGGTAATGATCTCACTGTAACCAAGACTGCGGCAGAGATTACCTGCCTTGCTCTCAAAGATCATTTCGGGAGAGTAACCACCCTGCGTAGAGGTCTTGAAGGCGGTGGTGGGGATCTCATTATAGCCGTAGGAACGACCGACTTCTTCTGCTACATCTGCCATCAGGTTCAGATCGGGGCGGAAGGAGGGGACAAGGATGGTGTCGCCTTCTACAGGAATCTCAAGCAGGTTCAGGTACTTGACCATATCCTCTCTGCTGATCTGGGTTCCCAGAAGACGGTTGATCTTATCTACCTCCAAAGGCAGGGTCTTCTTCTCGGGAACGTAGTGAATGATATCGATGATGCCGTCCATAACATCGCCGCACTGCAGCAGTTCTACCAATTCACAGGCGCGCTGAACAGCGGGCACGGTCATCATGGGATCCAGATGCTTCTCAAATTTGCCGGACGATTCGGTGCGCATGCCCAATGCCAGGGCGGTCTGACGGATGGAGGTGCCGTTGAAGTTTGCAGACTCAAAGACCACAGTCGTAGTATCTTCCAGGATCTCGGAATTTTCACCGCCCATGATGCCGGCCAGTCCAATGGGTTTGCACTCGTCGGCGATCACCAGCATGCCGGGCTGCAGCTGGCGGACATTACCATCCAAGGTGGTCAGCGTCTCACCGGCTTCTGCTTCCCGAACGATGATTTTACCGGAGGATACATAGCGGTAGTCAAATGCGTGCATAGGTTGGCCGTACTCCAGCATAACGTAATTGGTAATATCCACAATGTTATTGATTGCGCGGATGCCATTGGCACGCAGACGCTGGCGCAACCACTTGGGAGAGGGACCAATCTTAACGTTGGCTACCATCCGTGCGCTGTAGCGGTTGCAAAGGGTCTCTGCCGGAACTTCCACATCCAGATGGTCAAAGATGGAGCCTGCATCACTACCATTTACGAGCGGTTCGTGGTGACGCATAGGCTTGCCAAATGCAGCTGCGGATTCGCGGGCCAAACCAATGATGGAGTAGCAGTCGGGTCGGTTGTTGGTGATCTCAAAGTCCACGACAGTATCGTCGTTACCGATCACGGTGTTGATGTCATCGCCGGGCTTGCAGTCTTCCTCAATGATCCAGATGCCGTCTTCAATGGCATAAGGAAAGTCTCCCAGAGTCAGGTTCAGCTCTTTTAAACTGCAGAGCATACCATTGGATTTTTCGCCTCGAAGCTTGCCCTTGGTGATGTGGATACCGCCGGGCAGCCAGGAATTGTGCAGGGCCGCAGGAACCAGATCGCCTTCTTTCACATTCTGTGCACCGGTGACGATCTGAACAGGCTCTTCTGTGCCTACATCTACCTGGCAGATCCACATGTGGTCGGAGTTCTGGTGACGCACGATGGAAAGCACCTTGCCGACTACAACATTCTTGATTTCACTATCCATGCGCTCGTAGGTTTCGACCTTCTGGCCAAAAACGGTCATGGTATCTACATATTCTTTGTCGGAGACTGCGGACAGGTCTACGAATTCCTCATTGATCCATTTTCTGTTCAGTTTCATCTTGATCGGCCTCCTTAGAACTGATTCAGGAACCGCACGTCATTGTCGAAGATCAGACGCAGGTCGTTGATACGCATCCGGCCCATAGCCATGCGCTCCAGGCCCATACCGAAGGCAAAGCCTGAGTACTTTTCGGGGTCAATGCCGCAGTTACGCAGTACATCCGGGTGAACCATACCGGCACCCAGCAGCTCGATCCAGCCCTCACCATGGCAAGTAGAACAGACCTGACCGTCCACTTCGCCGGTGCCATGGCACTTATGGCACTGCATATCCATCTCGCAGCTGGGCTCGGTGAAGGGGAAGTGGTGGGGACGGAAACGCATATTGGAGTCTTCACCATAGATCTTCTTCATGATGGCTACCAGTGCGCCCTTCAGGTCACCCATGGTAATGTTTTCATCCACGACCAGACCTTCGATCTGGTGGAACATGGGAGAGTGGGTAGCGTCTGCTTCATCCTTGCGGAATACGCGGCCGGGGGCCAGCATGCACAGAGGAGGCTTATGGTTTTCCATATAGCGGATCTGCATAGGGCTGGTCTGTGTACGCAGCAGCACAGCGTCGTCGTCCGTAAAGTAGAAGGTGTCGCTGCGGTCGCGGGAAGGATGGCCTTCCTCGATATTCAGACGGGTAAAGTTATAGCTGGCAAGCTCCACTTCCGGGCCGTCAACGACCTGGTAGCCCAGGCCTACAAAGATCTCCTTGATCTGCTGCAGGACCTGGTTCATGGGATGCTGGTGACCCAGTTCCACTTTTTCGCCGGGAATGGTTACGTCGATGGCTTCGCTGGCAAGCTTGGCTTCCAAAACCTTGGCACCGATGGAAGTTTTGCACTGCTCCAGCTTTGCTTCGATATCGGCGCGAACGGCGTTGGCGATCTGTCCCATAACCGGGCGCTCTTCGGGACTTAGCTTACCCATCTGCTTCAGAACAGCAGTTAGCTCACCTTTTTTGCCCAGAACTTTAACCCGAAGCTCTTCCAGTGCAGCCGGGGTATCCGCTGCTTCCAGAGCAGCGAGGGCCTGCTGCTTGATTTGCTCCAATTGTGCTTTCATGAAATATATTTCTCCCTTCCGGTTTATATATAAAAAATAGCCCCTCGTCCCAAACCGGGACGAAAGGCAAGCCTTCCGCGGTACCACCCGCAATTCGCCATAAAAGGCGCAGCTTTCAGTGCTCGAACACCATAGACCGTTAACGGAGTCGACCGGCACACCCTACTTCTATTCAGGCTGCTGCTCACGGGGGAAAGCCCTGTGCTGTATGTAAGCGGCTCACACCATCCCGCTCTCGCTTGGAGCATAGTTTCCAGCATTAGACGACCCGATCATCGCATTTACAATATCAAGCTAAATACTAGCACATTCTGTGTGGAAATGCAAGAGTTTTTTATTGTTTTATGTGTCTTGACGGAAAGAGAAGTGTATGTTATGGTTGCATTGGTAAACATTATGATACATGCTGTAGATGGGAGTGATCCTATTGATTCCTGTAACACTGGATCATCGCGCTGTGCTGTCGCATTTGCCGGATCGTGCGCATAACAGCCACAAGGGGAATTTTGGCCGTATTCTTCTGCTATGCGGAAGCAGAGGCTATACGGGTGCAGCTGCATTGGCAGCTATGGGAGCTCTGCGTTCCGGCGCGGGGTTAGTCTATCTGGGCGTTCCGGAGTCCATTTACACGATTGAGGCAGTCAAGCTGACGGAACCTGTTGTGTTTCCGCTGCCGGATAAGGACGGTAAACTTAACGTGACGGCTCTGCAGCAGATTCTGCCAATGTTGGAGCGGATGGATGCTGTCCTGATCGGCCCTGGGCTGGGGCAGTCGGAAGATACGGAAGAAGTGGTAGCGGCTCTGCTGCAGAATTTTGATGGTCCTATTGTATTAGATGCCGATGGCATAAATCTCATGTCCAAGCATAAGGATATTTTGCGTGGAAGGACAGCACCAACGATCCTGACCCCACATGCTGGCGAGTTTGTACGATTTAGGGCTATTCTGACAGAAGACCGCCTGACTTCCGCAGCGGCATTGGCAGATGAGTTGGGTTGTATCGTGGTTTTAAAGGGCAGCGGTACTGTAACAACAGATGGCAATCGTGCCTATGTGAATCCAACGGGTAATCCGGGAATGGCAGTGGGGGGCAGTGGTGATGTGCTGGCGGGGATCATAGTGTCCTTGCTGGGACAGGGATTACCGCCACTGGAAGCAGCGGCCTGCGCTGTCTGGCTTCATGGTGCTGCAGGGGATCAATGTGCAGCAGCTTTGGGACAGTATGGCATGTTGCCCAGTGATATGCTTGTGGAGCTTCCGCGACTTATGAAATAAGGTGGGAGATCTATGAAACGAGGCACAGCTCTACTTTGCCTAGTATTGATTCTCTGCGGCTGTCACAAACAGGATGCAAAAATGCGGACGGTGAATCAATTACGGGAAAAGCTGCTCACTATGGAAAGCTGCAGTTTTCAAGCCTGTATTCGGGCTGATTACGGAGAACTATCCTATGCATTTTCTGTCTCCTGCCAGGGAGACCGGGAAGGTAATTTGTGCTTTGATGTCATAGCTCCGGAAAGTATTGCGGGTATTCGCGGTGAAATTGATGCGCAAGGTGGGCAGCTTACCTTTGAAGATACTGTGCTTGGATTTCCGCTGCTGGCAGATGGGGAAGTCAGCCCGGTGAGCGCACCGTGGATTCTGCTGCGAACGCTGTTGGGTGGGTATATATCTGCTTGCTCGGAAGAGGGCGACTATCTGCATGTTATGATGGATGACAGTTACGAAGAGGAAGCTTTACAGCTTGATGTTTGGCTCAATGCAAATTCTCTGCCGCATTATGCAGAGATCGTTTGGCAGGGGCGTCGAGTGCTGTCGATTGAGATCATTTCTTTTTCTATTGTGTAACATACCCGATCGTTTTGCATAGGATATTTTGCATGCTATACCGTATATTTTCCTTTTGTACGTGGCAGAATACCTATAGCCGCGTTACATAAGGGAACATTCCGGTAGCGCAGGCAATGATACTTCGGAGTGTGAAGCACATGGACACAACGGTAAAACGGGGCGATATATTTTATGCGGATCTATCGCCGGTGGTTGGCAGTGAACAGGGGGGGACCAGACCTGTACTGATCGTACAAAATGACACTGGCAACCGCCATTCACCAACGGTCATTGCAGCGGCCATTACCAGTCAGACAGGAAAAGCAAGACTGCCAACCCATATTAATATTGCAGGTGGGAGTGTTGGACTCAGTAAAGATTCTGTGATTCTGTTAGAGCAGATCAGGACGATTGATAAACGGCGTCTGCGGGAGCATATGGGACGGCTTGACGAGAAGCAAATGACACTTGTCAATGAAGCGATCGCTGTCAGCTTCGGTTTATCTGATGACCGATTTTCCTGAATGTAAGATCCCCTTGCTGCATAGAGTGCAGCAAGGGGTGATTTTTGTGCTGGGAGAATATCCGGTCTTTTTTGCGGGCAGCCAAGTGGGTAAAGCTTCCGTTACACAGGAAGGAATGTTTTGGCGAGTCCGATGCCAATGCAAAGCGTCAGCAGATGTTCCGTTTGCCATACAGGCCAATTGGGGGACGGAGACGCTGGATTTGGGTTTGTGCGCGAAATCGGGAGAAGAATTGACGTTGACCACGCGCATCAACAGAAAGAAAACACCGCAGGGAAGACCTGTGTTTCGCATGTTTGCCAAGCACAGAAATATAGCAGATCTTTTCGCTCCTATCCGTCCCGAGGAACCATTTGCTTACATATCAAAATTGAAGGATGCCTATTTGATTTGCAAGGGTGATCAAAAGGGAATTATGATCCATCTCAAAGAGACAACGTCAAACCAACCGGACAGTGATCAGACCCCATGATCTGCGAATGGATTGGGGTTTCCTTTACGGCATGAGCGAGACGGTCAGAAACGACAAAATAGTCGATACGCCAGCCTGCGTTATTTTGTCTGGCGTTGAACATGTAGCTCCACCACGTGTAGGCATCCCGCTGGTCCGGATGAAGCAAGCGGAAGGTGTCGGAAAAACCGTTTTCGAGAAGCCGGCTGAAGCATGCGCGTTCCTCGTCGGAAAAGCCTGCATTCCCACGATTTGAATTGGGATTCTTCAGATCAATTTCCGTGTGGGCGACATTCAGATCGCCGCAGAGGATCACGCTTTTTTTCTGATCCAGCTGCTTGAGATAATGAAGAAAAGCATCCTCCCATTGCATTCGATGAGAGATCCTGGCCAGCCCCCGCTGCGCATTGGGCGTGTAGCAGGTCACGAGAAAAAAGTCTGTGTATTCCAAGGTGATGACCCGACCTTCTGTATCCAGATCAGATGCACCGATACCATATTGGACATCCAAAGGTTCATGTTTTGTAAATATGGCAGTGCCGGAGTATCCCTTCTTTTCAGCATAACACCAATATTGGAAGTATCCGGGAAGCTCCAAAGAAATTTGACCTGCCTGAAGCTTGGTTTCCTGTAGGCAGAAAAAATCAGCGTCTGCATCCCGAAAAAAATCCAGGAAGCCTTTTCCAACACAGGCGCGAAGACCGTTTACGTTCCAGGATATGAATTTCATAATAACCTCCGTTAAGAATCGCTCTGTCCGGCTGCGAAATAAGTACTGCTGGAAATGTTCAGCGTGTCGGGTGTAAAAACGATCTCCTTATTCCCGCCAAGGAGCGAATTTTCGGTGCGAATCCGAATAACCTGCGCACTGGTCAAGTCCATGCTTGTTTTTGCCAGGCAAGCACAGGCCAATGGAAGATCTATGCCTGTCAATTGTGCCAGTTCGTCGCTGATCACAAGCTCCAGTGTCTGGTCATAGTGGTGCAGGGAGATAACAACGCAGCCGGAAGGGAAAGGATTGAGAAAGTGGACATTTTGCGGTCCTTGCATATATAGATCCAGTACCGACGCAGTATTTGGTTCCTGAACGATTTCCCGAATCTCAGAGTCCAGTATAGACCCGTCCTGCATGTGGATGTAATCATTGGGAGGATAGTAAAATACTGCGGGCTTTTTCGCATTGTTTGCGTTGCAACCAAAGAGAAAGACGGCGAGGAGCAGAATCACCAAAAGACGTTTCATTTTTCTGCCTCCTCTGATTCCGTATCAAAGACTGGGAAGGTGACTGTGAACACGGAACCCTTTCCGACAACACTTTCTACAGTAATCGTGCCGGTATTCCGTTCTACCATATTCCGAACGATGGCAAGTCCCAGTCCACTGCCACCGGATTTACGGGAGCGAGCCTTATCCACTCGGTAAAAACGTTCGAACAGGTGTTTTAAAGATTCCTCAGGAACACCAACGCCTGTATCCATAACTTGGATCACAGCGTTATCGTCCTTGCGGGACAAAAGAATGGTAACGTTTCCGCCTGCAACATTATACTTGATGCCATTTTCAACCAAATTGAATAGAATCTGATATAGATCGTCTTCAAAGATCAATATGGGGCTGTCCTGCTCAATGGACTGGATGATCGTGACCTGCTCTTGTTTAGCCAGCAGTGAAAGCATTTTAACGACACGTTCCACCGTTGGGCCGATATTTACGATCTCGCAGTCTCCATCACTTTGAGATTCGATCTTGGTAAGGGAAAGCAGTTTCGAGGACATTCGGTTCAGACGATCTGCCTCATTTCCGATATCGTTAACAAATTCCCGTACGGTTGCCATATCCATATCGTTTTGCAAAATGGAGTCGGAAAGGAGCTTGATGGAAGCCAGCGGCGTTTTTAATTCGTGGGATGCATCGGAAACAAAACGTCTTCTCTTGTTTTCGGAGACGGACAGGATCTCGCTCATATCGTTGAATTCGTTGCCAAGCAAGGTCAGTTCGTCGTGACCACCCATTACCACTTTGTGGTCATAGTTACCGCTGCGGATAATCTGCATGGAACTGCGGATCCTGCGAAGACGGGCGGAGAAAACATTGGCAAACGCTACGGAGAACACGATAACGACAATCTCCAGCAGTGCGGTGATAGAAAAAATATTATGCTGCAGAGATTGAATGAGCGCACCTTGTTCGGGATCAGTCTCCATCATAAATACACAGCCGGTCAAAGTTCCGTAGGAGAGAATCGGCGCAGCGGCTCTGGAGAGCATAGAGCCTTCATGGTATTGCCAAGTAAAAACATCGTAAAGATCCAAAGCCTTTACGACTTCCGGGTACAGTGCATATTGGTTTAGAAGCACAGGCTCATCAGAAGAATCATAGATGACAATTCCGGAAGGATCCGTGACCAGAGTATGACTATCCTTCAATGGCTCCTCGGATGAATTGTCTAATTGGGTTACAATGCCTCCGATATTGTCGGCGTTCAAAACTTCCAGTTCAGATATTTCCGAGGAGATCAGCAGGCACCGCTCGATCATAGCTGCTTCCTTGCTCTTGTAGAAGAGCTCCTGGCTGGTTTGAGAACAGTAGATATTCAAAAAGAGCAACACAACAAAGGTGATCATAACATAGATCACCGCATATCGGAATTGTGCGCTGCCATAACGGCGGCGAGTTGGTCTGTTATTTTCGGAAGTAATAGCCAACGCCCCACTTTGTCATGATATATTGCGGCTGTGCAGGATTTTCCTCAAGTTTTTCCCGCAAACGCCGTATGTGAACATCCACAGTTCGGATATCGCTTCGGTATTCATAAGCCCAGATGGTATCCAGCAGCACCTCTCTGGAATAAACACGGTTTGGATTGCGCATTAGGAATTCGATTACATCAAATTCCTTTGCTGTCAGATCAGCAAGCTTTCCGCCTGTAAAAGCGTTTCTGGCATCCATGTCCAGCGTGATGTTTCCTATTGTTAATACATTACCGGCCTGCTTCCCGGAAATAGCGGAACGCTTCAGCAGAGCACGTATTCTTGCTTTGAGTTCCAAAATGTTAAAGGGTTTTGTCAAATAATCGTCAGCACCGTGATCAAAGCCCATGAGTTTATCCATATCGTCCGCCTTAGCGGTGAGATAAATAACCGGAACATCCGAGAATTCTCTGATTTTGCTGCAAGCTGTTAAACCGTCCATCTCCGGCATCATAATATCCAGAATCACCAGATCCGGTGATTCCGTTTTGGCAAGCTGAACTGCATCTGCACCGGTAAAACCGGTGATCACCTCGTAGCCTTCACTTTGCAGATTAAAACGAATCCCTTTGACAAGGAGTTCTTCGTCGTCGACAACCAGTATTTTCATGTTCAGTCCTCCAATGTGATCAAATCGGCAATGGCGGCCAGCTTTTTCTCGCCAATGCCGCTGATGTCGCAAAGCTCTTCGATATAGTCAAGTGGTCCATATGTTTCCCTGTAATCCAGGATCCTTTGGGCAAGGGTGGGTCCGATCCCCGGAAGTGTAGTCAATTCCTCCAAAGTGGCAGTGTTGATATTCACCTTACTGACCGTTGTAGCAGCTGTTTCGGCAGGGTCGGTTGTGCTTGTAGGAGTTGCGGTGGGGGCTGTTGCAGCACCAAAAGAGACGGTCTCGGCAACAGGTGAATGCACACTGTCACCAGGTGTCGTTTCATCTTGCGCATAGGAGCGGATGATCACCGTATCTTTATGTGTGTTTCTGCCGACTAACACACCAATTGTGAAAGAGGCAAACAGAAGCGTTATGATAACCATGACATATGCGCCTTTTTTCACGCGGATGAACCTCCTAGATTGACTCAGAAAGAATTTGCTGATATAATAACACCATTATACACGAGTTTTTACTGTCGGACAAGCCCGACAATGGAATAAGAGGTCAAAAAATGAAAAAAAACAGATTGCTTTGTGGAATATTATGCGTTCTATTCCTAATTGGCAGCGCCTTGTCAGCGTCTGCAACGATGATGGGATCCGATTATCCGGCTGCGGATGTAGACGGTTCTGTTGCTGGCGGAAGTCATTCTATGGACGCGCAGGTACCGCTGTGGGGAAGCAATAAGATGCTCCAGACAGCCGCTGCGGCGCTTTTATATGAGACGAACAGTGATACGCTGGTGTATGCCTGGAACCCGGATGCACAGCGCTATCCGGGCGCCCTTGTGAAGATCATGACCGGCCTTCTGGCGGTGGAAAACGGCAATGTGGATGATGTGATCGCGGTTACTGAGGAGGCACTTTCCGCATTGCCTCCCTATTCCTCGACTTTGCATCTGCGTGCCGGTGAGATCGTGACGCTTAAGCAGCTGTTGTATGCCCTTTTTGTTGGCGGTGCCAATGATGCGGCTGTTGTGATCTCTCATCATATTGCTGGTTCGGAAGAACAGTTTGTGCAAATGATGAATGACCGGGCTGAAGAATTTGGCTGTACTGGTACCAACTTTACGAACAGTACCGGTATCCATAATAACGATCAGGTCACCACTGCCAGAGATCTGGGTAAGATCCTGGAGGCTGCATCTGAGAACGATTTGTTCATGGACTTCTTCTCATCAACCTTTTATACGTTCCCGGAGACCAATCTATCCGCCGCCAGAGAGCCTATGCTGACAACAAATTACCTGATGACACCCGGTATGGAATTTTACTATGATGAGCGTGTCACCGGCGGCAGAACCGGCACAACAGTCGATAATAAACGGTGTCTGGCAATCACATCGGATAGTGATGGACTCTCCTATATCGTGATCATTCTGGAAGCGATCCCCATTATTGCAGAGGATGGCTATACGGCAAAGCGATTCGGCAATCTGGAAGAAGCGGAAACTCTGCTGGAGCTGGGCTTTAACAATTATGATATTTTCCAGATCCTGATGGATACGGATATTACGAATCAATATGCTGTCACCAACGGGGCCAACAGTGTAACCGTTGGCCCGGCCACCGGTGTACGTGCTTTGCTCCCCAATGGCGTAACAAAGGATGACTTGAATGTCCGTTACCTGCTAAACGAGAGCTCGTTAACAGCACCAATTGACATCGGTCAGACAGTTGCGACCATGCAGGTTTGGTATGAGAATGTTTGCGTTGCACAAGCACCTGTGGTGGCACGCAATGCGGTGAAGGAATACATTCCCTCCGAAGAGCGAAATGCAGGTGCGGATACGGATGCACTGGTAACAGCGCTGATCGTGATCGGTGTGATACTGGGTGTGATCTTGTGTGTCCTCGGTGTGCTGTTTGTGATTCAGATGGTTCGTCGTGCAGGTAAACAGGCGCAGCATCGCCGCAGACGCCGCAGCAGAAGAAGGAGCAGGTAATCTATGGATTGGGAATCTCTTGAAAGAGAATGCAGCAACTGCAGGAAGTGTGCGCTTTGCGAGCGTAGGACGAATGTGGTATTTGGCGTTGGCAATCAGAATGCAGATATTCTGTTTATCGGAGAAGGTCCTGGTGAACAGGAAGATCTGCAGGGAGAACCCTTTGTTGGACCGGCTGGAAAGCTCCTTGACGACATGCTTTCTATTATCGATTTGGATCGAAAAACATGCTATATTGCCAATATTGTCAAGTGCCGTCCGCCTGGAAACAGGGATCCAAAGGATGATGAGCAGGATGCCTGCATTGGTTACCTGCGTGCACAGGTCGCATTGATCCAGCCAAAGATCATTATATGCCTTGGCAGGGTTGCGGCCAAACGGATTATCAATCCGGACTTTCGGATCACCCGTGATCATGGTTTCTGGACCTATAAGAACGGCGTATGGATGATGGCGATCTACCATCCGTCAGCGTTGCTTCGCGATCTTTCAAAACGTCCGGAAACATTTGATGACTTGCTCTTGCTTCGCAGAAAGTATAAGGAACTTGGGATAAGTGTATAAAGAATGTGGCTTCCGGAAGGAAGCCACATTTGTCATTCTTCGCGCTTTTCGTCGTAGGTAAGGATCTCTTTTGCTACATATATGGGGCGGTTTTTGCTTTGCTCAAACGTTTTTCCTACATATTCCCCGATGATACCGATGCAGAAGAGCTGCATGCTGCCAAGCAGCAGGATCAAAACGATGATCGTCGCATAGCCGGGGACATCAATCCCGGCGATCAGCTTTTGCAGCACGACGGCAATCAAGTAAAGCACCGCAGCAACACCGGTAAAAACACCTAAATAAACGGACATCCTCAGTGGAGCAGTGGAGAAGCCGATGATCCCCTCAATGGCGTAGTTGAGCAGTTTGCGGAAATTCCACTTGGTAACGCCTGCTGCCCGCTTACAGGCAGTGTAGGGAATAAAGCATGTCTCATAACCTACCCAAGAAAAAATCCCCTTGGAAAAACGGTGGTATTCTGCAAGCTCCAACATGCTTTGCGCCACACTTCGGCGAAAAGTGCGGAAGTCGCTGGCATCCGGCTGCAGCTTTACAGAGGAAAGCTTGTTGATAACGGCATAGAAGCTACGCTTGAAGAAGGATAGTACCTTACCTTCGCCACGGCGGTCCTGATAGGCGGCTACGACATCGATTTCTGGTTTTTCGTCCAGAGTAGAAACCATATTCCGCACGATCTCCGGACGTTGCTGCAGGTCCGCATCGATCAGAGAAATGTACGCACCGCTAGCTTGCTGCATACCGGCGTAAATACCGGCCTCCTTTCCGAAATTGCGGGAGAAGCAGACAACTTTAACGGGGCATTTTTGAGCGGCATGGAGCTTGCGCAGATTGTGCATGGTAGCATCCTTACTACCATCATTTACAAATATGATTTCATAATCATAGCCGCAGCCATCAAACGCCTGGATCACAGCGTCTTGGAATGCGGCAACATTTTCTGCTTCGTTGTAGCAGGGAACGACTAATGAAAGTTTCATAGTTCTCACTCTCGCCAGTTTTTTAATCTATTATACGCAGATTTGAAAATATAGTCAAGATAATGTTGTATTAACTGTATAGATGCGGCTGATCCATGCTTTTTCATGAATTAAGAATTTATTTGTTGACAGAAGACTGAAAATATGATAGTTTATCTGCATAAATGCATAGATGGGGAGGTTCTGCTCTCATATTCCTTATAGAGAGCGCGCGGAGGGTGAAAGCGCGCAGGAATGGCAGCAGATGGTCGCCCCGGAGCAGACTGCCCGAAGCATAGTAGGGTGGTTCGGGTTAGCCCGTTATAGCTTTCAAGTGCCCGCTTTTGCGGGAATTCAGGTGGTACCGCGGAACTTGTAGTTTTCGCCCTGAGCAGTCTGCTCGGGGCGTTTTTCATTTTTGTAAGGAGAGTGTGTTATTATGGCCAGAGAATTGCCGAAGGTGTATGAATCTCAGCAGGTCGAGGATCGCATTTATAATATGTGGGAGCAGGGCGGCTATTTCCACGCGGATAGGTGCGCAGACCGCAAGCCTTTTACCATCGTTATGCCGCCTCCCAATGTGACCGGTCAGCTGCACATGGGCCATGCCATGGATGCCACGCTGCAGGATACCTTGATCCGTTTTAAGCGCATGCAGGGCTACAATGCTCTGTGGGTACCCGGAACGGATCACGCAGGCATTGCCACGCAGATCAAGGTCGAGGAGGAGCTTCGCAAGAAGGAAGGCTTGAGCCGCCATGATCTGGGCAGAGAGAAGTTCCTGGAGCGTGTCTGGGCATGGAAGCATCAGTATGGCAATCGGATCGTGGAACAGCAGAAGAAGCTGGGTGCCTCCTGTGATTGGGAGCGGGCAAGATTTACTATGGATGAAGGCTGCTCCAAGGCGGTCCGCGAAGTCTTTGTTTCCTTGTACGAGAAAGGCCTCATCTATAAGGGCTCCCGCATCGTTAACTGGTGTCCCCATTGTGTAACGGCTCTGTCTGACGCAGAAGTGGAGTACGTGGATAAGCCTAGCCACCTGTGGCATCTGAAATATCCCATCGTCGGCGAGGAAGGCCGTTATGTGATCGTTGCAACTACCAGACCGGAAACCATGCTGGGTGACAGCGGTGTGGCTGTCAATCCCAATGACCCTCGTTATCAGGATCTGATCGGCAAAAAGTGCTTGCTGCCTTTGATGGATCGGCAGATACCGATCGTTGCAGACGAGTATGTTAGCCTGGAGTTCGGTACCGGCTGCGTAAAGATGACCCCTGCCCATGACCCCAATGACTTTGAGGTCGGTCTGCGTCATAACCTGGAGATGATCCGGGTGCTGGATGATAACGGCAAGGTTAATGAATTGGGCGGTAAGTACTGTGGCATGGACCGCTATGAAGCACGAAAGGCTGTCGTCGCGGATCTGGATGCTATGGGTCTGCTGGAGAAGATTGAGGATCATCAGCATAACGTGGGCACCTGCTATCGTTGTGGTAATGATGTAGAGCCCATCGTGTCCGCCCAGTGGTTTGTGAAGATGAAACCTCTGGCGGAGGAGGCCATCCGTTCTGTCCGTAAGGGCGAGACTAAGTTTGTCCCCGAACGCTTCACTAAGAATTATATGAACTGGATGGAGAATCTCCATGATTGGTGCATTTCCAGACAGCTCTGGTGGGGTCACCAGATCCCGGTGTGGTACTGCAGCGAGTGCGGACATATGACCTGCACACGGGAGGATGCCACATGCTGCGAGAAGTGTGGCAGCACAAGGATCGAGCGGGATCCCGATGTATTGGATACTTGGTTCTCGTCTGCTTTGTGGCCTTTCTCTACCTTGGGGTGGCCCGATAGCAGCGAAGATCTGGATTATTTCTATCCTACGGATGTGCTGGTAACCGGTTACGATATCATCACCTTCTGGGTCTCCCGTATGATCGTTTCTGGCCTTGAGCATATGAAAAAGGCACCTTTCCATACGGTTCTGATCCATGGCCTTGTTCGTGATAACCAGGGACGTAAGATGAGTAAGTCTCTGGGTAATGGTATCGATCCTCTGGAAATGATCTCTCAGTACGGCTGCGATGCCTTGCGTATGAACATGGTCATGAGTAACTCGCCCGGAAATGACATGCGTTTCTTTGTGGAGCGCTGCGAAGCTATGCGTAATTTTGCCAATAAGCTCTGGAATGCCAGTCGCTATGTGCTGATGAATCTGGGTGAGGATGTTGTTAACAAACTGCCTGCTGAGGATCAGTTGACGACTGCAGACAAGTGGGTGCTGTCAAAGCTGAACAGCTTGATCGCCGATGTGACGGAGAATCTGGAAAAGTATGAATTGGGCGTTGCCGTCCAGAAGGTTTACGACTTCCTGTGGGATACCTATTGTGACTGGTATATCGAGCTGACCAAGGCAAGACTTTACAGCGAAGATCCTGCTCAGAAGCAGACGGCTCTGCAGGTTCTGGTCTATGTGCTGGATCAGACGCTGCGTCTGATGCATCCCTTTATGCCTTTCATCACAGAAGAGATTTGGCAGAGCCTGCCTCATGATGGTGAGGCGCTGATCGTGGCTCAGTGGCCTGTTTACAGCGACAGCCTGAATTTTAAGGCGGAAGAGAATCTGATGGAGTCTGTAATGAGCGCCATCCGTGCTATTCGTAACCGCCGTGCGGAGATGAATGTTCCGCCGTCCAAGAAAGCTGCGTTGTTTGTGCTGACTTCCAAACCCCAGGTTTTTGCGGAGGGTGAGGGTTTTATCCAGCGCCTAGCCTATGCAGATAGCGTAACGCTGCTGCAGAAGGAACCTGAGAACATCGACGGTATGGTTTGCTGCACCACCGCAGATGCCAAACTGTATATTCCCATGGGTCAGCTTGTGGATGTTGCAAAGGAATTGGAGCGTGTAGCCAAGGAACTTGAGAAGGCAAGGAAGAACCTTGCTTCTCTGGAAGCTAAGTTATCTAACGAGAAGTTTACTTCTCGTGCACCTGAGGCTGTGGTTCAGGCCGAAAAAGATAAGGCAGCTAAAGCAAAAGATCTGATCGTGCAGCTGGAAGAAAGCGATGCTGCACTGAAGAAGCTGTAATTCAAATTTACCGGTATGCGGTGCAAACCTTTGGTTTGCATCGCATACTTATTTTTTTGCTTTCTTGTTTGCGACAGCAAATTGCGTTCAGTTCTTTTTATACTGATTATGCAAAATGAAAGGAGGATATCAGATGCAATTTACGAGTTTCCTACATAATGGCCATCTGACAGTGGCACTGACAGGGGAAATTGATCATCACAGAGCCAAGGGGTATATTCAAGCAATTGCTGCAAAGATAGAAGCATATAACCCGGATGTTTGTACATTGGATTTTCAGGAAGTTACCTTTATGGATTCGTCTGGAATAGCTGTGGTGATCAATGCAATGCGTGCAATGGCAAGAATAGAAGGTAAGCTGTACTTGACCGGACTTGGCAGCCAGCCTATGAAGGTTTTCCGGGCGTCCGGCATTGATAAATTGGTGGAGATTAAGGAGGCGGTATTATGAAATTTGAAAACTATATGATTTTGGAATTCCCAAGTAAATCTTCTAATGAGGCTTTCGCCAGGTCGTCGGTGGCCTGCTTCGCAGCACAGATGGATCCAACTATTGAGGAATTAGGGGACATTCGGACGGCAGTATCTGAGGCGGTAACCAATTGTATTGTCCATGCCTACCCGGATGCACTGGGGATCATCACTGTGCGATGCCGGATATTAAAGGATAATGTGCTGGATATTGTGATCAAAGACAGAGGAATTGGGATACCCGACCTGGAGCAGGCAAAAAAGCCCATGTTTACTACCGGAGGTGCGGACCGCAGCGGCATGGGCTTTACGATCATGGAGAGCTTTATGACCAGCTTTGAAGTATCCTCTCAACCCGGAAAAGGCACCAGCGTACATATGCGCCGGAAGCTGCAGCGCAGAAAATGAACAGGATAGAAGAACTGATCCGAAAAAGCCAGTCAGGCGACAGGGAAGCGGGAGAACTGCTGATCACAGAGAATGCGGGGTTGATATGGTCCATTGCCAAACGATTCCTTGGAAGAGGAACAGAGGCAGATGATCTGTATCAGTTGGGATGTCTCGGCTTTTTGAAGGCCGTGGAAGGTTTTGACTTGGATTATGGCACGCAGTTTTCTACTTATGCTGTGCCGAAGATTGCCGGGGAGATACGGCGATTTCTGCGTGATGACGGAGCGATAAAAGTTTCCAGAAGTCTGAAAGAGCAAGCTGTACAGATTAAGAATACAAGAAATCTTCTCGTACATGCTTTAGGCAGAGAACCTACGATCCGGGAGATTTCGGAGCATTCCGGTTTGACTGCGGAAGAGATCGCGTTGGCAGAAACTGCAACCGCCGCCACGGAATCGATACATAGAGAAAGCGGGGAAGACGGCTATACGCTGGAAAATATACTGTCGGATACGGAATCGGAAGAAACGATGGTTGAGAGGATCTCTTTGCGCCAGGCTATTGCGCACTTGCCGGAACGGGAAGCCATGGTGATCAAGCTGAGATATTTTCACGGTCTTACACAGGAACGTGTATCCAGGATCCTTGAGGTGAGCCAAGTGCAGGTTTCACGTATTGAAAAGAAAGCTTTGAATCTTTTAAGAAATCTAATGGAGTAAAAAATAGCTTTACCTTTTGAAGGATTTGGAGTAGAATAGGGGGAGATTAAAAAGTAAGATAGGTATATACCATGATAGATCAAATGCTTTCAAGATTTATTGCTGCTAGAAGGCAGTATATTACTTCCCAATTCTCCCACCTAAACGGCATGCAGCAGAAAGCGGTGCTTGCAACGGAAGGACCGCTACTGTTGCTGGCAGGTGCCGGAAGCGGAAAAACTACCGTGCTGATCAACCGGATCGCTAATTTGATACGTTTTGGCCGAGGTAGCGATACTACGGAAGTGCCGGATACGATTACGGAGGATGAACTTATCTTTTTGGAGTCGCTTTCCGAGCCTCTTGCCGATTATGACCGCCACAGAGCAGATTATTTGTGTGCATTGGAGCCTGCAGTACCGTGGAGCATCCTTGCCATTACGTTTACGAACAAGGCTGCCAACGAGTTGAAAGAGCGGCTTGCTGCAATGCTTGGCTCCGGTGCAGAGGATATTTGGGCGATGACGTTTCACTCTGCCTGCTGCCGAATTCTGCGCAGAGAGATTGAACGGCTCGGTTATAGCAGAAGCTTCACCATTTACGATGCTTCGGACTCGGAACGGATCATGAAAGACATCATTAAGGACATGGGTCTGGATGATAAGACTTTCCCTGCGAAATATGTTTTATCGGTGATCAGCCGTGAAAAGGATAAGATGGTCATGCCAGATCAGCTTCTTGAGCGGGCTGAGGGAAGCAGTGATTACCGATTGCTGCATATTGCCCGGGCCTATGTGATCTATCAAAACAGACTTAAGGAACATAATGCCCTTGATTTTGATGACATCATTTTCCGGACAGTTGAACTGCTGCGAGATAATGAGGATGTCCGCACATACTATCAGCGAAAGTTCAAGTATGTCTTGGTAGACGAGTACCAGGATACGAACTACATGCAATATTTACTGACTTCTCTGCTAGCCGGTGGTTATGGGAATATCTGCGTAGTTGGCGATGATGATCAGAGTATTTACCGTTTTCGCGGCGCGACTATCGAAAATATTCTGAATTTTGAGAAGCAATATCGTGGATCGCGTACCATTCGCCTGGAGCAGAACTACCGCTCCACGCAGTCGATTCTGAACGCGGCCAATGCAGTGATTGCGCATAACATAGGCAGAAAGGGAAAACGCCTGTGGACTGCCAATGTGCAAGGAGAGCCTATTACTGTTTACGAAGCCCAGGATGAAAGTGCGGAGGCAACTTTCGTAGCAGGTCAAATTATTTCCGGATCGAAGGGCAAAAATTTTAAGGATTATGCCATCCTATACCGCACCAATGCCCAGTCTAACGCACTGGAATTTGCCATGAAGCGCAATGGAATCCCTTACCGTGTGATCGGCGGTATGCGCTTTTTTGACCGTGCTGAAATCAAAGATATGTTGTCTTACCTGTGCGTGATCAACAATCGAAGTGATGACTTGCGGCTAAAGCGGATCATTAACAATCCACCGAGAGGGATTGGCGCGAAAACACTTGAAACTGCGGAACGATTGGCGCAAGCGGAGAAAAAGCCGCTTTACGAAATCGTTTCAGATCCCTATTCCTACAATCCCCTGGAAAAAGCGGCACAGAAGCTGCTCCAATTCACAGTTATGATCGAAGAATTGGCTGCTATGCTTGATCAGGGTATGGCATTGCCGGATTTTTATGATGCAGTGATTGCTAGGACAGGCTATGCGGCAATGCTTGAGGATAAGCCCACTGAAGAGAATATGACCCGATTGGAAAATATACGAGAGTTAAAATCCAGTATTCAATCCTATGTGCAGAATGCGGAAGAGCCTACGCTTGCAGGGTTTCTGGAAGAAATTGCCTTGTATACGGATATAGAGCAGTATCATGAAGGCGACGATGCTGTAGTTATGATGACGATGCATTCAGCAAAGGGACTGGAATTCCCCCATGTGTTTCTCGTTGGATTTGAAGACGGATTGTTTCCGGGACTGCGGGCGATCGGTGAGATGGATGAGATGGAAGAAGAGCGGCGGCTTTGCTACGTGGCGATCACCAGGGCAAAGGAGAAGCTTACGATCTGTTATGCAAGGCAGCGTATGCTCTATGGCCGGACCAATGCGGCACTGCCTTCCCGTTTCCTTCGGGAGATCCCGGAGGATATGTTACTGCGAAAGGGCGGTTACCATGTGCCGTCCGAACATAGAAGCTACGTTTCGGGATCGATGAGCAATGACTTCCGGTCGGATGCCAGACGCTATGGCCAGTCGCGCGAGCAGAAGGTATATGGCTCAGTCGGCCAGACGGCCTACCTGGAGTTAAATAAGGGCGACATGGTCCAGCATACAGCGTTCGGCAGAGGCATGGTACTGTCCGTGATGAAAATGGGCGGCGATGCGCTGCTGGAGATCGCCTTTGATGAGATCGGCACTAAAAAATTGATGGCCAAAACAGCCTCTGCACACATGAGGCGACTGTCATAACTTTGAAATCGCGGCATATCCTCCACAGGGGGGATCTGAATGCGACGATGGATAAAAGTGCTGTGCCGCTTAGTGTTCCTGCTGTTGATTTCTGCGTTAGCCTTGCTCTGCGTATTTCGTATCCGATATCATGCGGGGATTCGTGAGCTTGCTCAGACGCAAGTGATCAACACTACTTCAGATTTGATCAATGATGCGATTGACCGGCAGATCGAAACCGGAAATATCAGTTATGATCGAATCGTATATTTCGAGAAGGATTTGGACGGAAAAATTACGGCACTGAAAACAAATATGACCGAAGTGAACCGTCTGAAAACAGAGATTCTAAATCGTATCAATGACGAGATCCTGGCTTTGGACACTTCGGATATCGGTATTCCCGTTGGCAGTTTGGTCCTGCCGGAGCTGTTTTCTGGAAAAGGGCCTGAAATACCGGTACAAATTCTGTCGATCCGGAATTCGGATGCTTCCTTTCATAGTTTCTTCACAGAGGCTGGAATCAATCAAACTTTGCAGCAGCTGACTATGGAGGTTCGAGTGGATATTGCTGTCCTTGTGCTTGGCAGGACGGAAAGCTTCACAGTTTCGAGTCAGGTCGTTGTTGCAGAGACGATCATTGTTGGGCAGGTTCCCAATACATTTTTTCAGACCGGAGGTTATTATGAACCCCAAAGAGAGAATTGAAGAATTGACCGCGCTGCTTACGCAAGCCAACTACCGGTATTACGTTCTGGATGATCCGCAGATGCCGGACTTTCAGTATGACCGCTTGCTCCGAGAGTTGGAGGATCTGGAAAAGGCCCATCCGCAATGGGCCAAGCCGGAATCTCCGACAAACCGTGTGGGAGGTGAGGCCCTGAGCAAGTTTGAAAAGGTATCCCACCCGGTTCCGCTGATGAGCTTGCAGGATGTGTTTTCTCCGGAGGAATTGGATGAATTTCTGGAGCGCATCATACTGCAGGCGCCGGATACGGAATTTTCTGTAGAGCCGAAGATCGATGGCCTTTCTGTGGCGCTGGAATATGAAAACGGCGTGTTTGTTCGGGGGGCTACCAGAGGTGACGGTACTGTCGGTGAAGATGTGACGGAGAACCTGAAGACCATTCATTCTATCCCAATGGTACTTTCTGATGCACCGCCCAGACTGATCGTTCGCGGTGAAGTGTATATGCCAAAGAATAGTTTTGAGCGGTTAAACCGGCAGCAGGAGTTGGAGGGAAAGCCGTTATTTGCAAACCCCAGAAACGCGGCAGCGGGATCTTTGCGACAGCTGGATCCGAAGGTAGCTGCAAAGCGTGGTTTGGATATCCTGATATTTAATGTTCAGTTGGCAGAGGGTGTAGAGTTTTCTACCCATGCACAGTCACTGGAATACCTGAAAAAGCTTTGTTTTAAAGTCATTCCCTATCGGTGCTTTTTCGGAAAAAACGGTGTGGCCGACTTTGTTATGTCCATCAATGAAAATCGGGAACAATTGCCCTGCGACATTGACGGCGCTGTCGTGAAGGTCAACGATCTGCTCAGCAGAGAGAAATTTGGTGCCACCGCCAAGTTCCCCAGATGGGCAGTCGCTTATAAGTACCCGCCGGAGGTCAAACCTACGATTGTAGAAGATATAATTGTGCAGGTAGGAAGAACCGGCGTTCTTACACCGAAGGCTGTAGTGAAGGCAGTCCGATTAGCCGGTACAACTGTGACCAATGCAACCTTGCACAATCAAGACTTTATCTCACAGCGGGATATTCGGATCGGTGACACGGTTTTCATTCGAAAAGCCGGCGAAATTATTCCGGAGATTCTGGAAGTTGATTTTTCAAAACGTCCAGAAAATGCAGTACCTTACACCTTGCCTTGCAGTTGTCCGGTATGCGGTGCACCTACAGTAAAAGATGAGGATGGGGCATTCGTGCGTTGTACAGGGGCAGAGTGTCCTGCACAGCTGAGCAGAAATATTGCCCACTTCGTCAGTAGGGATGCCATGGATATCGATGGTCTCGGTTCTGCCATTGTGGAAGCGTTGATTGATAAGGGCTATTTGAGTTCTCCTGCGGACATCTACTACTTGACGTTGGATCAACTCAAGAGTCTTTGGCAGAAGGGCGAAACTGCGGCGCAGAAGCTCCTTGCTTCCATTGAACAGAGCAAAAATCAAGATGTAAGTAAACTGATCTATGCACTGGGCATTCGACAAGTGGGCGCAAAGACAGGTAAGGTCCTGGCTGCAGAATTTGGTTCTTTGGATGCGCTGGCAGCAGCTTCGGTAGAGCAACTGACCGCAGTGGCGGATGTGGGTGAAATTACGGCACGTTCCATTGCAGATTGGTTCGCTCAGGAGCAGTCTCAGCGGATGATCGATCGGCTACGCCGTGCCGGCGTGAATTTTGAAAGTCTGCGGCAGATTCGGGATGTTCGTTTCGCCGGAATGACCTTCGTTTTGACCGGCGCTTTGAGTAAATTTACCAGAGAAGAGGCCTCAGAAAAAATTGAACTTTTAGGTGGTAAAGCATCTGGATCCGTTTCTAAGAAAACGACTTATGTGATTGTTGGCGAGAATGCCGGATCCAAGGAACGAAAAGCCAGAGAACTGGGAATTCCAATTCTTTCAGAGGACGATTTTTTGCAAATGATTGCCGATGTATAAAAACCGGGCTGCCGTTAGGCGAGTGCCGAATCAGAAAACATAGATTTTGTCCCATAGCCAAAAGCTATGGGGCAAAACGGATTCTACGCCATTCATCTGGGATTTTTTTCTTCGGGACAAGGCATTTTTTTCGCAGTGCTACTTGGTGTAATACAAGAAAAAATAACGAAGTCCCGGAGAAAAAGGCCCGATGAAGGAGCTATGTTTTCTTATGAGGTACGAGCATATTAGCAGCCCGGTTTAAATTATAAAGAAAAATCTTCTTCATCATATTTACGAAAATCCAAGGTTTTTGCCTTAGCGGGAACACGCTTACATGGATCATAGCAAAACTTTATGCATTTTCCATCAGAAGAAACGACACCTTTTTTTGCGCATAGTATCTGTCCGTCATCAACTTTTGTACCGTGGGCACAGTAGGCGCAGGACTTTTCCATCTTTTTCCGAAACAGCATACGCAATCTCCTTGTCTGTTATATCATTCATTATACACCCGGATTTCTGGAAAATCTACTGCTTTTTTCTTTTTTACTGCGGCTTTTAAACTGCACAGTATGATATAAGTACAAAAGAACAACAGTGAAGGTATGGTAATGAAAAAACCGTTCTCTGGGAAAAGAAAACAGGAGATTGTGACAGAAATTAGACCGGCGATCACTGCTTGAAGGATTTTTCCAATTAGGTAGGCCGACAGGTTCATTCCATGGGTAACGGCTTGTGTCTGCTTGAGAACACAAATGCTTCCAAATGCTAGGAACATGGCACAGAGTATAAAACGAAGCTGCTCACTTGGGATTCGATGCAGAAACCAACAGCCGTTTGTCAGCTCCAGCATTCCTGTCAGAATTGCCTGTATTGCAATTGGAAGAAACGGATACAACCATTTTTCCAGGTAAGCGAGCAGACACCGAAATAGAAGGATCCATCCACAAACGCTTGTGAGTGCGCGTATGGAGGTTTGCAGTGCTTGTGCTAATGTTATAGGCTTGCTGCTGCTTGGTAGTGAAACTGAGGGGCTGCTGTTATTTAGCAAAAAACCGGTCAACAATGCCGATGCAATTTGTATCATCCAAAGCAACCAGGGAGCTGATCTGCTGGTAAAGAGCGTACTTGTGATGCCGAATATGAAGGAGGGACCGGCATTGCTGCAAAAGGATAGCATTTTTTCGGCATCTTTTTTGGACAGATTTCCTGCTTTGCAGACCTGCGCGACACATTGCGCTCCGGAAGGATATCCGCTGAGAAATCCGGTCAGCAACAGACGGTCGCTCTGCCTGGATATATGGACAAAATTTCCAAGTGGTCTGAGAAATGAAAGATTTCCTCCTTCCAGACTGGAGGTCAGCAGAATAGAAAGAACAAATAAAGGAAAAAGCGATGGCACCACAACCTGTATGCACAGCTGTAAAGCATCGGCGACAGCACGGATCGCTGTCTGACTGTCCAGAATCATAATTAGCATGCTGATACCTGCCAGAAAGGGCATATACCAAGTTTTCTTTTTCCTCAATTTGATCACCTCAAAAGAATTTATGCGAGGCAATTGGCAAACATCACGGATTTGTTCATACCATTTTCTAAAGGAGTGATGGATCATGATGTTGCCTGAGTTCGTATGGAAACGCTTGTTTTCCTACGATGCTGTGAGTCAATCGCTGCCTGGAGTGCCGGTTGTAGAATTGGCGGGGGATAGGCGTGTGCTGATTGAGAATCATGAAGGTGTGGCAGAATATGGGGATCAAAGAATATGCATTAAAGTTGCGTTTGGCGTGTTATGTATGTACGGCCAGGAATTGACTTTGCGCTCCATGAGCAGGCATCAGTTGGTTGTTTGTGGCCTAATTGATAGGATTGAAATTCATAGGGAGGATGTGATCAAGCGTGATCGGTAGCTATATACAGCTTCAACTCGTTTCTGCCGATTGTGCAGGTATTCTGGACATGTTGAACAGAGCACGGATCCCAGTGTACGATGTGCGCTATAAAGATGATCTGACCCTTTCTTTTCGGATTTCTAATGCGGATCTAAGTAAGTGTCAGAAAATCATTTATAGGAGCGGCGGTAACCTTCGTATTATCGCCACTGTAAGTAAACTGCGGTCTGTATCTGGCTTGATCAAGCGGCCCGTCATGGTGTTTGGTTTGCTACTCGTAGCTATTCTGACATTTCTGTTGCCTACCAGGATCTTTTTTGTTAAGGTTGTGGGGAATGAACAGATCACCGATAGGCTAATCTTGGAAAGAGCAGAACTATGCGGAATTTCATTTGGTGCTTCCAGAAGAGGGATAAAAAGTGAGCAGGTAAAAAACCGCCTGCTGGAAGAGCTGCCGCAGCTGCAATGGGTTGGTGTCAATACATACGGTTGTACAGCGGTCATTTCGGTAAGTGAGCGAGAGTGTGAGGACAATATGCGAACAGGGCATGGAGTCAGTAGTATTGTAGCAGCCAGAGACGGCATTATTGAGTCCTGTACAGCAACGAAAGGTAATTTGATTTGCAAGCCCGGTCAAGCGGTAAAAGCAGGACAGGTATTGGTTTCCGGTTATACAGATTGTGGCCTCTCCATTCGGGCATCACAGTCAGAAGGGGAGATCTATGCGCAAACGATCCATGCCCTGCAGGTCTTTGTCCCTGCTGACTGGGATCAAAAAGGGGATTTAGAGACTGTACGGAAAAAATATAGCTTAATCATCGGAAAAAAACGGATAAATTTCTACAAAGATAGTGGAATTTTAGAGGGTACTTGTGATAAAATGTACACGGAGTATGTCCTGACACTTCCGGGAGGCTTTCAGCTTCCGGTGGCACTTCTTGTGGAAGAGCAGACCTGGCGTAGTGTCAGACAGACAAGTGCACAGATGCAGGATGTATCGGGGTTGGCGCAAGAGATCGCAGATAATTATTTGAATGCACAAATGATTTCTGGCAAGATCCTAAGCGCTAATCTTACAGAAGAATTGAACAATGGCGTATATGTGCTGAATGGAGCATATCGATGCTCTGAGATGATCGGCCGTGTGCGTAGTGAGGAGATCGTACAAGGAAATGAGTAAAATTGTGGAACGGTATGTAAGTGCTGATCGTGTTGAGGATCTGGTTAGTCTTTTCGGTTCTTTCGACGAGAATATGAAACGCATTGAAGAGAGCTTTTGCGTTAGCATTGTCAACCGGGGTACGGAATTAAAAGTGAATGGCAATGAGGAAGCGGTGGATCAAGCGGTAAGGACACTGGAAGGCCTGCTTTCGCTGGCTTCCAAGTCAGAGCAAATCGACGAACAACGTGTTCGGTATCTCATCACGCTTGTCAAAGAGGGAAACGATGCACAGGTGTCCCAAATGGCAAAGGATGTTGTCTGCATTACGGCAAAGGGAAAACCCATTAAGGCAAAGACTGTAGGCCAGCAGAATTACATGCGTGCGATCAGTCAAAATACGATTACCATTGGTGTAGGTCCTGCCGGCACCGGCAAGACCTACCTTGCTGTAGCTGCAGCAGTTGCAGCCTTTCGTGAACGGACGGTTAATAGGATCGTGCTGACACGTCCTGCTGTAGAGGCTGGAGAGCGCTTGGGATTTTTGCCGGGTGATCTGCAAAATAAGGTGGATCCTTATCTGCGTCCCCTTTATGATGCGCTATTTGACATGCTTGGCCCGGAGACGTTCCAGAAGTATCAGGAGCGTGGGTCGATTGAAGTAGCACCTTTGGCCTACATGCGTGGTAGAACGTTGGATGACAGCTTTATTATTCTGGATGAGGCACAGAATACAACATGCGAACAAATGAAAATGTTTCTGACCCGGTTGGGTTTCGGTTCCAAAGTTGTTATCACAGGCGACGTAACACAGATCGATCTGCCAAGTGACAAGGTGTCGGGGCTGAAGGATGCTGTTAGGGTCCTGGATGGCGTAAAGGACATTGCAATCTGCCGACTGACATCCGCAGACGTTGTCCGCCATGCGCTGGTGCAGGAGATCATCAACGCGTATGAACGCGCTGCGCAAAAGAATGAAGTAAAGAAAAATTCCGGTCAATTTCATGGCAGGTATCAGAGGAAGAGAACAGTATGAGTCAGAATATAAAAATAAATATCACTTTTGAAGTGTTTACGATCCGTCAGCCGTTTATCACAGGGATCATACAAAAGTGCGTTGAAACCGTTTTAAAAGAGGAAAAGGTAAGCATACCTTGTGAGATTAATGTGCTGGTAACCAATGATTGCGGGATCCGGGCGATCAATAATGCCAGTAGAGGCATTGATAAACCAACAGATGTACTCAGTTTCCCAATGTTTTCTTTGGAACCTGGGCAATTACCAGAAGATTGGGATGCGTATATGGATCCGGAAACCGAAATGTGCCCCCTTGGGGATATGGCGATTTCTCTTGAGCGGGCAATGGCACAGGCTAAGGAATTTGGACATAGTGTGCGTAGGGAAGTGGGCTATTTGACGATCCATTCCGTCTTGCATTTACTTGGTTATGATCATTTGGATGAGGGACCTCAGAAAGCTGCTATGCGTAGCAGAGAAGAGGCGATTGCTGCGTGCATAAGCGGCATGAGCAGAGAATGATAGGTATACAGGAGAAGAATTATGACGACAAAGACTGCTATGATCACCATTGCTGGACGGCCAAACGTAGGCAAGTCCACGCTGACCAATTATCTGGTAGGTGAAAAGATCGCTATTGTTTCCAATAAACCCCAGACAACAAGAAACCGGATCTGCGGTATTCTGACCCGTGAGAATACCCAGTTTGTTTTCGTGGATACGCCCGGTTTCCACAAGCCGAAGACTAGGCTCGGCGATTACATGGTCAATGTTACGAAGGATTCTATTGCAGATGTGGATCTGACGATCCTAGTTGTAGAACCGATCCCTTCGGTAGGGCCCCAGGAAGAAGCATTGATCGAACAATTGAAAGGCCGCAAGTGTCCTGTTTTGCTGGCGATCAATAAGATTGACACCGTAGAAAAGGACAAACTACTGGAGATCATCTCTGTCTATTCTTCTGCTTGTTGCTTTGAGGCGATCATCCCAATCAGCGCCAAGACTGGGGACGGAGTGGAGCAGCTGCTGAGTGTTTGTGAACAATTTGCGGTGGAAAGTCCGTTCCTGTTCCCGGAGGATTCTACTACCGATCAGCCTGAGCGACAAGTTATGGCGGAGATCATTCGAGAAAAGCTGCTTTGGTGTTTGGATCGGGAGGTCCCTCATGGTACTGCGGTTGAGATCACAAAGTTTTCTGAACGTGATAATGGAATTATTGACATTGATGCAACGATTTACTGTGAAAAGGCCAGTCACAAGGGTATCATTATCGGCAAGCATGGTGATATGCTGAAAAAGATCTCTACCATGGCCCGTGCGGATTGTGAACGTTTTATGGGAACGAGGGTGTACCTGACCACATGGGTGAAGGTGAAGGAAAATTGGCGGGACAGTGATTTCTTAGTGCGTAACTTTGGTTACAGTGAATAACTTCCATGGCTAATTCATGCATTGCCGGCACATCCTATCTCCGGAGGGATGAAGGTGAATGCACGAAACTATTGGATGATGTTCTTAGAAACCGGTGCGCCGGAGATTTATTTGCTGTACAATGAAGCACGCAGGATGGAGGATTCTGATGTACTTGACGATCCGGGGCTTAGTGCTTCGCGTCACGGATTACAATGATAAGGACGCCATGGTTACTCTATTAACGGAGGACCAAGGAAGGCTAGCCGTAAAAGCCAGAGGGTTGCGACGTAAGAACAGCCCTCTGGTCGCGCCATGTCAGCTGCTGGCCTTTGGGGAGTTTACTTTATTTGAGTACCGTGGCAGTTACACGATTAACGAGGCACATTCTTTGGCTTTGTTTCATCCACTACGCAAAGATCTGCTTAAATTGACTCTGGGTACTTATTTTGCGCAGGCTGCGGAGCTGATCTCCCAGGAGGACATGCCCAATAAAGAGCTACTATCATTGGTTTTAAATTGTCTGCATGCATTGGCGCATTTAGAGCTTCCGTTAGAGCAGGTAAAAGCGGTGTTTGAACTTCGATGTGCCTGTTTGGCAGGCTATACTCCAGATCTTTCCTGCTGTCATATTTGTGATAATGAAGTTCCTGACCGCTTTCATGTATCTTTGGGTGTGTTGGAGTGCTCACAATGCAGGTCCTTGAACAGTGAGGGGATTCGTATGCCGCTGGAACCTGGAACACTGGATTGTATGAGATATATTGTGTATTGCAGCCCGAAGGCGCTGTTTCGTTTTTCTGCATCCATGCGCACTCTGAGCCAGCTATCACAGACCTCGGAAGTCTATTTGACCACACAGCTGGAAAAAAGCTTTCCAGCGCTGGATTTTTATAAGTCTCTGTTGCTATGATGTAATGTTACTTAGTGATTTAGGAGAATACCATGTCTGATTTATATGAAAAATCCCTCCTAAAGCTGGAGCTGGATCAAGTTCTGGGACTGCTGGCCGACTGTGCCGGCAGCGCTGAGGGTAAGAACGTTTGTCGTGGGCTTCGCCCAATAAGCGATTTGGATGAGGTCCGGATCATGCTGTCCCAGACAACTGCGGCATCGGACCTGTGTACAAAGAAAGGAAATCCCAACTTTTCGGATATCCACGATCCTACGGCTGCGCTGGAGCGCGCTGACCGTGGCGGTATATTGCAGCCAAAAGAATTGCTGTCCATTGCCGGAGTTTTGCGCTGTGCCAGAACCGTTAAAAGCTATAAAAGTGAAACGGATACGCCTACAGTCCTGGATCCGCTGTTTATGGCGCTGAATGCGAATAAATACCTGGAAGACAGAATTTTTGGTGCTATCCTCTCCGAGGAGGAGATCGCAGATACTGCCAGCACTGCACTTGCAGATATCCGCAGACATATGCGGGTACAAAGTGCTAAGATCCGCGACAGCCTGCAGAAGGTGATTTCTTCGCCAGCCTATTCGAAGCTTCTTAGAGAGCCGATTATTACCATAAGGCAAGGTCGGTATGTGGTTCCGGTCAAGAGTGAATGCAAAAATGACCTCCCTGGTTTGGTTCACGATGTTTCCGCAACCGGTTCTACCTATTTTGTGGAACCTATGTCCGCGGTCAATGCCAACAACGCATTGCGGGAGTTGGAAATTAAAGAGAAAAAGGAGATCGAGCGGATTCTCGCTGAGCTGTCCGCTGAAGCTGCAGCCCACCGGGAGTCTATTGATCTGGATTTCCGTATGCTGGTGCAGCTGGATGTGATCTTTGCCAAGGCTCGTCTGGCTTACCGGATGCGCGCATGGGAACCGGTAATGAACGATGAGGGCCGTGTGCAGCTGCGAAATGCACGCCATCCGCTGATCGATCCGCAGAAGGTCGTGCCAATCAATCTGCGTATTGGCAGTGACTTTGACAGCATGATCATCACGGGCCCCAATACCGGAGGTAAGACGGTAACATTAAAAACGGTAGGTCTTTTGGTGCTGATGGCAGAATGTGGCTTGCACATTCCGGCAGGTGATGGAAGCTGCCTGTCCACCTTTGACGCTATTTTAGCGGATATTGGCGACGAGCAGTCTATCGCGCAGAGTCTTTCTACTTTTTCTAGTCATATGCGTACCATAGTGGATGTGGTATCGGAATGTGATAGCCGCACATTGGTGTTGTTTGATGAGCTAGGTGCCGGTACGGATCCTGCTGAAGGTGCGGCTTTGGCGATCGCTTTGATTGAGTTTTGCAGACAAATGGGAGCGCATGTAGTAGCAACGACACACTATGCAGAGCTGAAACTGTACGCTATGCGTACACCGGGAGTCATCAACGCGTCCTGCGAGTTTGATGTGGAATCCTTGCAGCCCACATATAGACTGCTGATAGGGATCCCCGGTAAGTCCAATGCTTTTGCAATTTCCAGGCGTCTAGGCTTGTCTGAAGATATCCTAAAGCAGGCAGCAGATTTCGTGGGTCAAAGTGATCGCGATTTCGAGGATGTGCTTTCCCAGCTTGAGCAGCAGCGCCAGCAAATGGAGGCAGCGAAGCGCGAGGCGGAACGTCTGCGTCAAGAAACAGAAAAGATCAAGCGTCAGAGTGAGGAGTTCAGCTTGCAACTCCAAAAAGAGCGTGAAAAGGCCTTGGAGCAGGCAAGACGAGAGGCACAGGAGATCATAGAAGATGCCAGAAGAACGGCGAACGCCGCTTCTGAGGAACTGAAAGCCTTGAGGAAGCAATTGACAGAGTCTGCTGATACGCAGGGTATCAATCAGCGTCAGTCAGAGCTTCGGAAGAGCTTGAATGAAGCAGAAGCTAGGATCCGCGCCAATCAAGTAGAAAAGAAACGCCCGGAACCGACGAGAGGGATTTTGGTTGGAGACACAGTGGAACTTTTGAAGCTTGGCACGAAAGCAAGCGTGATCGCAATCAATAAAGATGGCTCCTATCAGCTTCAGGCAGGCATTTTGAAGCTCTCCGCGAAGGCAGATGAGATTTATCTGCTTGAGCATGAAAATCCGTATATTCAAAAGCAGGGGCGTCCTGCTCACTCCGGCAGAGAAATGAGGATGGCTGCCACGTCCAGTGAAGTGGATCTACGTGGTATGGATGCTGTAGAGGCTATATGTGTGTTAGAACGTTATCTGGATGAGGCTATGCGTTCTAACTTGCAGTCTGTGCGTATTATTCACGGAAAAGGAACCGGTACTCTGCGTGCTGCTGTTCAGCAGTCGCTTCGTAAGAATAAATTCGTGAAGAAATACCGTCTTGGTGTATATGGAGAGGGAGAAGATGGCGTCACGATTGCCGAATTTTCCTAACAAAATTGACTGACAGCCAGAAATCTGTTGACTTTTTTAATTAGTTTGGTATGATATAGGCATACAAGGCAGCTGTCTGTCCTTGTTGTACAGTAAGGAGTGTGTCACGCTATGTTCAGTAAAGAAGTTGTGGTTCGCTGTGAGTCCGGTCTGCATAATAAGCAGGCTACATATTTCGTGCAGAAGGCGAACGAGTTTGATAGCAGCGTTTGGCTTGAGTCTGACAACCGTAAAATGAATGCCAAGAGTCTTCTCGGAATTATGTCTCTGGGTATCGTTACCGGTTCTGTTGTGAATCTGATCGCTTCCGGCCCAGATGCTGAGGCGGCAGTCAATGCTCTGGAGGCTTTGCTCCAGCGAGATATTTATTGACAGTTTTATCTTACCGCCCCGGTATGCCTTATACTGGGGCGGTTTCTTTTGGGAGCAATGCTATGACATTTGAAGCATTAAAGGAAAAAGCACATTCTTTACCATATGCCCCCGGTGTATACATTATGCGCAATGAGTCCGGACAAGTTATTTACGTCGGAAAGGCGAAAAAACTTCGCAATCGGGTGAGCCAGTACTTCTTGGATACAGTCAGTCATACACAGAAGACCAGAACTATGGTAAGCAAAATCCATGATTTTGATGTGATCATTGCCGCCTCAGAGTTCGAAGCCTTGGTGCTGGAGTGTTCTCTGATCAAGCGGTATATGCCGAAGTATAACATTCTTCTTAAAGATGATAAGGGATACCCTTATATTCGTTTGGACATGCGGCAGAGCTATCCGATGCTGAGCATGGTCGGTAAAATTACGGATGATGGCGCTTCTTATTTCGGCCCGTTTGGCAGCAGGGGCGTGACGCAAAACTTACTGCAAACACTGCTGACTACGCTGAAGCTGCCATCTTGTAAAAGAAGCTTTCCTAAGGACATCGGTAAAGACAGACCTTGTTTAAATTATCACATGAATCAGTGTGCCGGCTGGTGTCAACCTCACTGCACACAGTCGCAATATTTGCAAACGATTGAACATGCCAAGCAGCTCCTCTCAGGTAATTATAAAGAGGTTGCAGCGCAAATTCGCGAGCAGATGCTGGAAGCCGCTGCAAATCTGGAATTTGAGCTGGCAGCTGGCCTTAGAGACCGGTTGAATGCCGTTCAAATGCTGGGACAGAAGCAGCTTGTGACAGCAAGTGCGTTGGCGGATGTGGACGTGATTGGTTATGAGCAAACCGAATCAAAGGCTTGCTTTGCTGTGCTTCACTTTGCCGGTGGCAATTTGCTGGATAAAGACTATGAAGTGCTTGCGGTTCAGGATGATCCCACTATCGCGGTTTCCAGCCTGATCAAACAATATTATTTGAGCAGGGGCAGCGTGCCGAAAGCCATCTTTTTGCCATTTGAAATTGAGGACGCAGAACTGTTTGAGCAACTTTTACTGCAGCAATATGATAAGCGTGTGCGGTTCAAGGTTCCACAACGCGGTGATAATGTGAAATTGGTTGAACTGGCAAGGAAGAATGCATTGGAAGAAGCCCAGCGTGCTACCACAAAAGAAGAGAGAAGCCATGCGGCCTTAGCCATGCTTGGAAAGATGCTATCGATTTCTGCACCAAAACGTATAGAGTCCTATGATATTTCAAACATTTCAGGAACGGATATGGTCGCAAGCATGGTTGTTTTTGTAAACGGGAAACCATTTAAGGGCGGATATAGGCGTTTTAAAATCGAAGAACTGGATGATCAGAATGACTATGCCGCTATGGCGCAGGTCATACACCGAAGATTTAAGCATTATCTGGAAGGCAATAAGGGCTTTGAGGAAATGCCGGATCTGGTTTTGATCGACGGCGGTGCTGCTCATGCCAAAATTGCCGCAGATGTCCTTGCGGAGTTACAGATCCATGCAACGGTTGTTGGTATGGTTAAGGATGACCGACACAGGACCCGAGCATTGATGATGCCTGATGGTAAGGAAATAGCCATCGATGGACAACCAGCGGTTTTTTCACTCATAGGCTCTGTACAGGAAGAGACGCACCGGTTTGCGATTACCTATCATCGGCAGCTTCGCAGCAAACGACTCCGGTACTCGGAACTGGATGGAATTACCGGAATTGGGCCGAAGAGAAAAGAGGCTCTTTTAAAACAGTTTAAGTCATTGACCGCAATACGGGAAGCGGCATTGCCTGAGTTGATGAGAGTTTTGCCGAGCGATGCTGCATATGCAGTGTATCAACATTTTCACAAAGAGGGATCCACATGAGAGTAATTGCCGGAACAGCAAAAGGCAAACAGCTTAAAACGCCGGAAGGAATGCTTACCCGACCTACAACCGACCGTGTAAAGGAAGCACTATTCAGCATCATCCACTTTGACCTGCCGGAAGCAATCGTGCTTGACCTATTTGGCGGAACGGGACAGCTGGGAATTGAAGCTTTGAGCAGAGGTGCAAGAAAAGCGGTTTTTGTAGAGTCTCGCGAGGATGCGTGTAGATTGATCCGTGAGAATATAAAGCGAACCGGTTTTCAGGATAGAGCGCAAGTAGTTCGTTCGGACTATTTGGAATATTTACGGCATTGTAGGGAAAAATTTGATATTGTGCTTTTAGACCCGCCGTATGCAGAAGTTTTTTTAGAAAACGCATTAAAAATGATTACGGAAATTGACATTTTGCAATCTGGTGGTATAATAATCTCGGAGCGTCCTGCTGGGAAGGAACTGCCTTGGGTTTACGAAGGTTACTCCCGGTCTAAGGACTATAAGTACGGAAAGACGCTGCTTGCTGTATATCGAAAACAGGGAGCGGAATAGGACGAGCTATGAAAGTTGCGATTTATCCCGGAAGCTTTGATCCAATCACAAGCGGTCACTTGAATATTATACGCCGCGCTGCCCGGATTTTCGACAAACTGATCGTTTGCGTTATGGTCAATTCAGGCAAGCATCCCATGTTTGATCAGCAGGAGCGGGTAGATCTCATCCGCCGTGTCACGCAGGATCTTCACAACGTTGAGGTCGATTCTTCTAATGAATTGTTAGCGGAATATGCCCGTAGAAAAGGCAGCTGTGTGATTGTGAAAGGGCTGCGGGCAGGTTCGGATTTTGAAAATGAATTTCAAATGGCACTGATCAATCATAAGATCAATCCAAGCCTGGATACCATGTTCCTGACAGCGGAACATCAGTATATGTACCTTAGTTCCAGCACGGTGAAGGAACTTGGTAATTATGAGGTAGATCTTTCAGACTTTTTGCCGGAAGAGATTATTCCGGACTTTAAACAGCGTATTTATGAAATTCGCCAAGGAGGAAATAGAAAATGAATGAGCAGCATATTGAGGATATTATTACAACATTATATGATACAATCCAGGATGCGAAATCCGTCCCTCTTGCGGCCGACAAGTGCATTGTTGAACGGGACAGACTGCTGGATATGCTGGATGAGATTATTGCCCAGTTGCCTTCCGAGCTGAAACAGTCTCGTACAATTGTGGAGTCTCGCAATGAACTGATCGGTCAGGCACGCCGTGAGGCGGAATCTGTGATTCGTCAGGCACAGGAGAGAGCGGATGCCCTTGTGAAGCAGGAAGCTATTTACCAGGAAGCCAAGCGTCAGTGCCAGGAGATGGTTCTGCAGACACAGATTCGTATGGCGGAGCTGCGCAAGGCCAGTAATGACTATATGGATAATGCTCTGGCACGTACGGAGGAAGCCATTGCGCAGTCTTTGGCTGAAGTGCGCGACACCCGGATCAAGTTCCAGGCCCTGTCTGAGGCTCAGGAAAAGAAATCCGGTGTTTCCAACATCAGTGCGGATGTGTGATTTATGAAACTAAGAAAGCGGCTCAAATATATGTTGGGCCGCTTTTTTGAATGAAATGGAGGAGCGTCAGTATGGATTATTTGGAGCGTTATGAGTTTTGGAAGGGTGCAGGCTTGCCGGAGGAAGTGCAGCTGGAGCTGGAAGCAATCCGCGATGATCATGAAGAATTAAAGGGAAGATTCGGCAGCGATCTCCAATTTGGCACAGCTGGTATGCGTGGAATTATGGGCGCGGGCAGCAACCGACTCAATCGTTATACAGTTCGCAGAGCGGCGCAGGGTATGGCTGCATGGCTGACCTCTACCGATCTGCCCCAGATCGCTGCAATCGGCTATGATTCCAGACATAATTCCCAGCTGTTTGCGCAGGTATGCGCCGTCGCTTTTGCTGAGGCCGGAATTCATACTTGGCTGTATGATCGCTTGGCTCCGACCCCTATGCTGTCTTATGCGGTTAGAGAGCTGAAATGCGGCTGTGGTATTGTGATCTCTGCCAGTCATAATGCAGGCGCCTATAATGGTGTAAAATGCTACGGTCCGGATGGCTGCCAAATGACGGATGAGCCCGCAGCAATTGTTACACAGAAGATCTCCCAAATTCCCTATTTTGTGCCTGAAAGCAAAAGCTTCGATGCCTTTATGGATGATGGCATGATTTCCTATATTGGTCAGGAGCTGTGGGAGAAATACTATGAAACAGTGCTCGCAGAAGCGGTTGCTCCGGAGCTGCTGGCCTCTGCCGGCTTGAGTGTCGTATACACACCCCTGTGCGGTACCGGTAATGAACCTGTCAGAGAGGTGCTGGGCAGGCTTGGTGTGAATATTCACATAGTCGCATGCCAGGAGAAGCCGGATGGCGATTTTAAGACCTGTGAGTATCCGAATCCGGAGACCGATCAGGCGCTGAATGAGAGCTATAAAGTGGCAGCAACGGTTCCGTGCGATGTAATTCTGGGTACGGACCCCGATTGCGACCGTGTTGCCATTGCGGTGCCAGAGGGCGGCGGCTACCGAAAGCTTTCCGGTAACGAACTGGGCTGCTTGCTGTTGGATTACATTTTAAAGGCTCGCAGTGCTAAGGGTGATATTCCCGAGGGTGCGATTGCAGTGAGAAGTATCGTTTCTTCTCCTTTGGCTGATCGGATCGCAGAGACCTATGGAATTACCATGAAGAGTGTTTTGACTGGCTTTAAGTACATTGGCGGTGAGATCCTGGAGCTGGAGCAGAAGGGCGAGGAAGCTAAATATCTGTTTGGCTTTGAGGAAAGCTGTGGCTACCTAAAGGGCACCTATGCCCGTGATAAGGATGCTGTGGTTGCATCTATGCTGGTTTGTGAGTTGGCTGCCTCCTTGAAGAAGGAGGGCAAAACGATCCTGGATGCAATGGACGAGCTGTACCAGCAGTATGGATATTACCTGGCTTATGTGCAGAGTATCGAGCTCTCCGGTGCGGATGCAATGGAAAAAGCGGCGAAGATGATGGCTGACCTGCGTGCAGATGCACCTGCTGCTATCGGCGGTGCAAAAGTTACGGAAGTGCGTGACTATAGATCCAGCATCGCAACAAATGTAGAAAACGGAAAGCAGACAACGATCCAGCTGCCTAAGTCCAATGTGCTGGAATTTATCCTGGGAAAGCAGGGAAGCGTTATTGCACGGCCGTCCGGTACAGAACCGAAAGTCAAGTTCTATTACACAGCGGTTGCAGAGAATCATGATAAAGCGCGCACGTTGTTGGATGCGATGATTGCGCAGATGTCAAAATAAAAGATACTCCCCATAGAACCAAGGCGGTTTTAACTGCCTTGGTTCTTTTTTCTTATGTAGAGGAATATGTTGCATTAGAAGCAAACTAAATCATTATGGGATCAAAGGAGTGGCGTCTTATGGTCAATATACGCAAGCAGGGGAGAGAAGAGCCATCAATTTTAAAAAGTGCATTGATTGGTGCAGCGGTGAGCATTGTGTTGATGATTGTTTCGAATGCCTCAATTGCTTGGCTGACTGTCAGTGAGCGCATGCCTCAGGAGATGTTGGGGCATGGAGTATTGTTGATACTTATGTTATCGGCTGGAGCTGGTGCGTTGACCTCTATCAAAATCGCTAAATGCAAACAACTACTCGTTTCTGTTCTAAGTGGCACGATTTATTGCGCGTGTCTGCTGATTGTTACAGTATTTTGCTTTGGTGGCGAGTTTGATGGTGTTGTAGTCACGATCAGCGTGATATTGGCAGGCGCGATTTGTGTTGCGTTACTTTCTGCCGGAATTGGCCAAAAGGCACAGAAAGGGAATAAAAAGAGGCACCATCGTTAAGTTGTACAAAAACAAATAGTAGGTAAATTATATTTACCTACTATTTGTAGAACGCAAGAAATCCTGCATTATCAACATTTTGACGTTAACGTTGATGTCTTCCACTATATCTTGAATTTTGCAGGAAATAATCACCAATATTGAGAATTTGGTTTACCAAGTTTACATAATGATGTTTACATAAATATTGGCATAATTTACAAAAATTCTAAAAAAGCCGGATTTTACTTGAAATTGATTGTTTTTTGGAGTATAGTAATCATGCATTTTATAAGTTAGGTTTTGTGCCTACTTCTTTCTTTCTGCATGTTTATTATCTTTATTTATTCATAAGATCATGCAGGGAGTAATGCTTATGTATGTACAAAAACTGTTGCTGTCTAGATTATCCGAAACGACTGTTCGCTATATGAAAGTGATCGTCATTTGGATGTTCGGTTTTCTTCTTGGTTGCTGTTCCGCCAGATCAGTAGAGCCGCCAATATATTCTTTGATGCGTCGGGCTGTTCAAATACCGATGTCGATCGATGGCTTGCTGACTGCCTATTTTCTACCTTTTCTGACTGCCGCCGTAGCTTTTCAGATGAAACGTGAATCTTGGTTGCGGGCTGTATGTTTCATAAAAGCATTTACTTATGCCTATTTAGCCAATTGTTTGTTTTTTTCCCAGACTTCCGCCTGGTTGCTGATCCCGTTCTTCTGTTTTTCGGATTTGTTTTCCAATATTTTGGTGATGTGGTTTGCTGTTCGTGAGCATTCTTTTGAGTCAAAATTTGTAAATGCAATCCCGATGGTTTTTACTACAGCCGCTGCATGTCTGGATTTTTTTGTTTTTTCACCCTTTTTGGCTATGATTACTGCATAATGGAAAGGTAGTACTGCTTCATGTTAGATTTGGTTCGGGCATACGAAAATTACCTGACAAAGGTAAAGCAGGCATCTGCCAACACCGTTTCCTCCTATATGAGAGATATTCGTCAGTTTGCTTCTTGGCTTTCTGACGAACGGGGGATCGATGTTGTTGATGCAACCCAACTGAATATAGCCGATTATTTTTCTCACCTAGAATCTGAGGGCCGTTCCGGCGCGACACTTTCACGTAGCTTAGCCAGCCTAAAGAATTTCTACACTTATGTAGTATCTACCGGTTTTTTGGAGCAGAGTCCTGTCCTGGATGTACATGTTGAGCGGGGAGAAAAGAAAGCTCCCCAAATCCTTACCAGCCGTGAGATCGAGCGCTTGCTTGCGCAACCTGCCTGTGTAGATGCAAAAGGTTATCGAGATAAAGCAATGCTCGAAGTAATGTATGCAACCGGTATTCGTGTTACGGAGCTGATCAATCTCGATCTTTCTGACGTGAATCTGGAGCTTGGTATTATTAAATGTACCGGTTCTAAAAAATCCCGTGCCATTCCGTTGTATCCAGCAGCGCTTCGAGCTTTGAAAGCTTATTTGGATCAAGTGCGCTCCTCTATGATTCTGGATTCGGATGAGCGTGCACTGTTCGTGAATATCAGCGGTGTTCGTATGAGCAGGCAAGGGTTTTGGAAAATACTAAAGCATTATCAGCAAACGGCCCATATTGAGAAGGAAATCACGCCCCATACGCTTCGACATAGCTTTGCAGTGCATCTGCTGGAAAACGGTGCGGATATTGGCTCTGTTCAGGAACTGATGGGTCACAGTGATATTTCTTCTACACAGGTCTATACGCAAATGATCAACCAAAAATTGAAATCTGTGTATGCCAAATGTCATCCAAGAGCATAAAAAACCTCTGTTGAAATGAGTCAACAGAGGTTTTCTTATTTGTCATATCATTGTCAAATGCCGGTCATTGCACTTAACACATCTACTTCCATAGACTGAATGTCCTTTTGCATGGCCAGGGCTTCTTCAATATCAATATCCCGATAACTGCCTTCGTTGGTGCAGATAATTCGGTTTGTTTTACCCTGTAGGAGTAGTTCTACTGCAAGGAAACCCATTTTTGTAGCATTTACGCGATCTCGGCCGGTAGGGGAGCCGCCGCGCTGAATGTGTCCCAAAACAGTAACACGAGGATCCAGATCAATGGCATCCTTGATTTGCTTGGCAATGTCTGAAGCAGAGCCGGCACCTTCAGCAACCACGATCATGTAATGGGTAAAACCGTTGAAGCGTGCCTGGCGGATCTTTTCGATGACGTCCTTTTCGAAGTCAACAGCCTTTTCGGGCACCAGTACAGCGGTAGCGCCAACTGCAAGGCCCACATACATAGCAAGGAAACCCGCATTCCGACCCATGACTTCGACCACAGAACAGCGCTCATGGGATTGCATGGTGTCACGCAGCTTGTCTATGCATTCGATGGCCGTGTTGGCGGCAGTATCAAAGCCGATGGAATAGTTCGTGCAGCTGATGTCATTATCGATGGTAGCAGGGATGCCTACTACGTTGATGCCATATCTGGAAAGTGCTTGCGCGCCACGGAAAGTACCGTCACCACCAATGGCAACAATGCCGTCCAGACCCAGGAATTTACAGGTAGACACAGCTTTGAGCTGACCTTCTTCTGTCATAAATTCCTTGCTGCGGGCCGTGTAGAGGATCGTACCGCCACGATTGATGATATGGCCGATATTCTTCTCATCCAGACGGATAATATCGCCGTTGATCAACCCGTGCCAGCCACGGCGGATGCCATAGCACTCAATACCATGGTAAATGGCGGTACGTACAACGCTGCGAACGCAGGGATTCATACCCGGTGCGTCACCGCCACTGGTCAGCACTCCGATTCTTTTGATAGGCATAAGCTCATCCTCCTAAAGGGTTATTATTTAAATCTATTCTACTAAAAATTCCGTAAAATGTAAAGCTGTTTACGGAAAAAGTATAAATCGGAAGAAATATGTGCTTTTATATAAATTATGCTTGACTGTAAACCTGCTTTATAGTATATGATGTGTATCGAAAGGGGAGAGCTTGTATGCTGATTCGGGAGCTGGAACAAAAATCCGGACTGGACCGGGCGACCATTCGGTACTATGAAAAAGAAGGGTTCATCACACCTCTTCGACAGGATAATGGCTATCGAGAGTATTCCAATGAGGATCTACAGCAGTTGATGAAGATCCGACTTCTGCGTCAGCTTGGAATGTCATTGGAGACAATTAAAGGACTGCGGCAGGGGACAGAGGACTTCCACGCAGCACTGGCTGCTTGCATCAAGTCACTGGATGAGCAGGTGATGAATGCAGACAGAGCAAAAGCCGTATGTACTGCGCTTTACAAAGAAAATACCAGCTATTCGTCTCTAAGCCCTACCGCTTATCTGCAGCTGCTTAACAAGCCAGAACTACAGACGGCAACAAACCAGACAAAACCGGCCTTGCATAATAGCTTCAGCGAGCCTGTGTACAGGCCATACCATCCTGTTAGGCGATTTCTTGCCAGAATGACGGATTATGCACTGGTGAAAGTATTGGTGATTTTTCTGCTTGTTGTGGTACTTCGAATCCGTCCGCTTGGATCGTTCTGGTCTAATGCACTGACCTTTGTGATCCCTTTTTTCATGGTACGGGTTGAAGCCATCATGTTACATTGGTGGGGGACAACTCCTGGAAAATGGCTGTATGGTCTTTCTGTCAGGACAGAAAATGGCGACACTTTAAGCTATTACGATGCCCTTGAGCGTGAAAAATTGGTTCTGCAAGAGGGTTTCGGTTACGGTATCCCCCTATGGTCCGTTTATCGGCTGTATAAATCCTATATGTATTATGGAGATGTGGATCTCGACTGGGACAGGGAATCGGAGTACCAGTATCATAGATGGGGTGTAAAGAAAATATCCGTTTTGGTAGTGGCGATCATTCTGATAGTGGGTATGAATCTGTGGTCGAGCTTGGATATGATAAAGCCAACGCACAGGGGGGATTTGAGTATTGCTCAATTTGCTGAAAATTATAATTACTACATGAAAATGCTCAATGAGGATGCTGGCAGCACTTCGCTGCTGCAACCGGACGGCAAGCATAATGCACCGTCTCCCTATACAACGATCGTCTACTTGGATGGCAAACCAAGTTCGGAGGAGATGGATTTTAGGTATAAAACGTCCAATGGCAATGTCCGATCCATTCATTATGAAAGCAACTGGACGGATGTATACATCTTAAATCCGAAATCGAGTGACTGTCAGATCGCAGCCATCACGCTCCTCATGTCCCAGAAGGGGATAGGGCTGAGAGAGCTTCTGGAATTTTGGGAACTGCTGAATTCTGCTGACTACAGTAAGAACGGAAAACTGACATATGAAAATATTCAATTGTCTTGGAGCGTAATTACGGAAAATTGCAAGGTGACTGCAAATTTGATCACAAAAGATGATGATACAAGACCGTCATATGCTGGGCTTGTTTACGATATCGAACTTTGCGGTGAGTAAAACGAAACTACAGCCGTCGCACCTTATGGTGGGCGGCTGTAGTATTCTAAAGAAGCACCAGCCGAACGACACAAAACCATTGTTTTGTTGCGAGTGAGCACGATCCCGCAGCCGCGCGCCGGAGGTGCGAGGCAAGGGGGCAGCGGAGGGGTTCAGCAGGGCCTACAATGGCCTTGATTATTTTGGGCCCGCTGAACGCAACAAAATAAAAATTTTGTTGCGTTTAAGCTAGATGTGTGTTATAATATATCTAACCTATGATTCAGGAGGTTTATTATGCAGCGTTATCAAGATTGTCCGTTGATTTTGCGGGATTTTCTTACTTATCATGAGACGATTAAAGGTCAGTCTCCACGTACGATTCAAGAATATTACTTAGATCTAAGAATGTTTTTACGTTTTATGAAATTGATGCGAAACGATATGCCGATCCATACGCGTTTGGAAGACATTCCGATCAAAGATATTGATATTTCCTTTCTGCGTGATATCAATACATCTGACATCTTCGACTTCCTTTCTTATCTTGCGAATGATCGCACGCCGAATCCTGACGCTGCTTACCCTGATCATGGAATTGAAGCGTCTTCCCGTGCCAGAAAGCTTTCGGCAATTAAATCCTTTTATAAATATCTGACAGTCCGCACAAAACAGCTTCCCGAGAATCCAGTTGCGGATTTAGAGTATCCTAAACTTCGCAAGAGTCTTCCTAAGTATTTAACTCTTGAGCAATCTGCTGCATTGCTTCGAGCTGTATCCGGTCCCAATGAAAAACGCGATTATGCGATTTTAATGATCTTTCTGAATTGCGGCATCCGTCGTAGCGAATTGGTGGGATTGAACATGTCTGATGTTTATGAGGACCGCCTTAGGATCGTTGGTAAAGGCAACAAGGAGCGATTTGTGTATTTTGGCACTTCCTGCCGCAAGGCGATTGATGATTATCTTCCCGAACGCAACAAAAAAGTGCTATCAGACAACCGCGCGCTGTTCGGGTCCCGAGATAATAATCGGATCAGCGTGACAGCTGTTCATCGGCTGGTGAAAAAAGCCCTTTTGCAGGCCGGTTTGGACGCAACGCAGTTTTCTGCCCATAAATTGCGGCATACTGCAGCGACTATGATGCTTTCCGGCGGCGTGGATGTAAAGACGGTTCAAGAAGTTTTGGGACACGAAAACCTGAATACTACCCAGATCTACACCCATATTGAGAACACAGAGCTAAAAATTGCGGCAGAGGCCAATCCTCTTTCTAAGCTGGATTTTTCTGCGGATGAATAAAAAAGGGAGGGTTGCCCCCTCCCCTTTTTCGTTATTACATTGCCGTTGCAATGGCTTCTAGTAGATTCTTGACGCGATAAACAGTCAGCCCTTTTGGAATTTCTAACTTTTCAGACCCGTTTTTTGGGATAATACAGGTTTTAAACCCTAATCTTGCCACTTCTCCCAAGCGCTGATTCATATGCGATACACTACGAATTTCTCCGGTGAGACCAACCTCACCAATTGCCACAAGATCGCTTGGGATCACCGCATCCCGATAAGACGATGCAATGGCAAGAATCACGGGAAGATCAGCACCGGGCTCGTCCAACCTAAGTCCTCCGATCACATTGATGTAGGCATCAAAAATGCTCAGCTTCATACCACCACGCTTTTCGGCCACAGCCAGTAAAAGCGCGGCTCGATTGAAATCAAAACCGTCTGCTGTGCGGCGGGGGACGTTGAAGCTTGTTTTTGAAACCAAAGCCTGCACTTCTGCAAGCACCGGGCGTGTACCTTCCATTACGCAGGCAACACAGGTTCCGGAAGCACCTTCCGGGCGTCCTTCCAGAAGCATTTGTGAGGGATTTGGCACTTCAATAAGGCCGGTATCCGCCATTTCGAATACACCGATTTCATTGGTAGAACCAAAGCGGTTTTTTGCTGCTCGCAGAAGCCGATAGGAGGAATTTGGGTCACCTTCAAAGTACAAAACGCAGTCTACCATGTGCTCCAGTACTTTTGGGCCGGCAATCGCGCCATCTTTGTTGATGTGACCTACCACAAATACCGTGATGCCGCCTAGTTTGGAAAGGTGCATCATGGACATGGTGCAGTCTTTCACCTGGGACACGCTTCCGGGTGAAGAGTCATTTTCCTCATTATATAGGGTTTGGATGGAGTCAACGATCAAAATGTCTGGTTTTAGTGCCTGAGTGGCTTCCAGTATATCGGAAAGTCTGGTCTCAGACAGGATATATAGTGAGTCCGGCGCCACGCCGAGTCTGTCAGCACGCAGTTTGAGCTGGCGTTCGCTTTCTTCACCGGAGATATACAGGACTTTTCTGTCGGCGCAAAGCTGATTGCAGATCTGCAAAAGCAACGTGGATTTACCAATACCCGGAGCACCGCCCACGAGCACCAGGCTGCCTTCTACCGCTCCTCCGCCCAGTACACGATCAAGTTCTCCCATTCCGGTAGAAAAGCGCGCCTCAAGGCCGCTATCGAGTTCAGAAAACCTATACGGCTGTCTGTGGTCGCTTGGTTGCTTACTTGCGGCAGCTCTGCCGGGGGATGAGGGCTTTTCGACATGCTCCTCCAGCGTATTCCATGCGCCACAGGCAGAGCATCGTCCTTGCCATTTGGGACTTTCATTTCCGCAGGAGGTACAGTAGAACACGGTTTTTGTCTTTGCCATAACTTAACTCCTTATCTCTGACTGTGATTCTTATTATATCAGTGTAGAATATACCAGTCAAGTGTTGATGAATTTTGCGAGAACAGATGCTATGACACAGCAAATCTTTTTTTGGTACGCCCCTTCCCTAAGCTTTGCCTCTTCCTCTGCATTGGACAGGAAACCGCATTCAACCAATATCCCAGGACATTGAATGTGCTCCATCATATAGATACCGGAGGCTTTTTTAGCTGATCGGTTGCTGCCATGGTTTAAAGCGCTTATGAAAGACGCTTGAAGTGCATCGCCCAGTTCCTTGCTGTAAGGATCGTTCGCATAAAATACCTGTGCGCCGTGATACTGGTTTTGGGGGAAGCTATTTTGGTGGATACTGACCAAAAGTGCATTATCTGCTTCATTGATGATCTCTACTCGTTTTTTCAAGTCAGATACTTTATGGGCTGCGATCGTATCCCCTTCGGTATGCATGGAAATGTCTTCCGTACGGATCATTTGTGTTTGGTATCCAAGGAAGCGAAGCAGCTCATTTAATCTTACGGATATTTCCAAATTGATCTTGCTTTCATAAACACCGGTATATGAGACAGCACCGCCATCCTCCCCTCCGTGACCGGCGTCGATTATGATGTTGATGCGTCCGCTCAATGGTACGTTCTCGGCTATTGCGGTAACGGCACGGTTGGAAAAAGCAGCCAGCAGAATGCAGCCTCCGAATACAGCTAAATATACCGGAAGGAAATTAATAAAGGAAAGGCGTTTTTTCATGCGAAGCACCTCCATGTTCATTTCTATGCACAGTGCGTAAAAAGAGAACCGAAGAGGCATATCTGGCATAGAATGACTCGGAACGACAGTTCCTATGTTACAAGACAGGAGGAATCTACCTTGAAAAACAAAACCGGAAGGGATATTGGCGGCGAGGGAAGATTACCGTCGATGGCCCCACTGGCAAATCCTTATGTACCGTTTCAAATGGAAAACCCGCCGAAATATGAGGCAAGAAAGGGTTTGATCCGCGGCACGCTGTTCCCAGGTCTGGATCTGCCTTTTATGGGAATGGTCAATCAGAAAGAGAAGAAAGTAACACCTAGGACGGAAATGCAGGCAATGGCATTTGCGATCCAGGAACTGGCACTGTATCTGGACACTCACCGAGAAGATACGGAAGCACTTGCGCTGTACCAGACCTATCAAAGAATGTATCATGAGTGCATGAAGAATTATACAGCTGAGTGCGGTCCGCTTACCCATAGAACACCCACCGACGGGCAATGTTACAAGTGGCTTGATGATCCTTGGCCCTGGGAATACTGTGCCAATAAGGAGGCCTGAGTATGTTTATTTATGATAAGAAGCTGCAGTACCCTGTAAAGATCGACAAACCCAATCCCAGATTGGCTGCGATCATCATTTCCCAGTATGGCGGTCCGGATGGAGAGCTTGGTGCTTCCTTACGGTATCTCTCTCAACGCTATTCCATGCCATTCGATGAGCCGAAGCATACAGCATGAAACGCCGGTGACCTGAACATCAGTCTCCGGCGTTTCATGCTTATAATTCTATATTGTTATGTGAGTTTTGCTCAGCGGTGTTTGGACAGCAGCCAACTTACCAGTTCATCGGTATAGGCGTGATCCCAGGCGTTATGTCCAGCATTATCTAGCAATGTCATCTTGATCTCAGGATCATCCGGTCGGACTTCCCGCAGTTTTTGTATCATATTCATGGTCTCGGAAGGGTAAACCGTCTGGTCCTGTGTGCCATGAAAAGCCCAAACGGGCATATCCAGTACAGGTACCTTCCATACCATACCGCCACCACAAATAGGAGCGATTGCGGCAAAGGTCTGTGGGAACCTGCAGGCCGTCAACCAGGTGCCGTAACCGCCCATGCTCAAACCTGTCAGATAGATACGGGAACGATCTATATCGAAAAGGGTAATCAGTTTTTGGATGAAGCAGTGCAGATTTAGAATTTCCGCAGCCCAGAAGCTATCGGGGGGACATTGAGGCATGATAAACAAGCAGGGATATTCGACTTCTGGCCCTAAAATATGAGATAAGCCATGGAGATCCACCTTTGGCAGGTCATCTCCCCCGTTGCCTACCTCGCCTGCGCCATGCAGCTGAATGATCACAGGCATATTGTGTGTGCAGCAGGAGGGCTTGTACATAACAAATGGAAATTCCAAATTATTGGGGCTGTATTCTTCGCGGATCATCGCATAAACCTCTTTCTTTTTGCATTGCAAATCCGAAGACTGACTATATGAGATTTTTATGCTATTGGTTCTAAATCAGATAGCTGTTAAGAATGGAGATGCCGATTTGGTTTGCATAGATGTTATCGGTATATTCTGCCAGTAAAAATGCATGGCGGGTCCCTTCGATCACATGCAGATCGCAGGAAAGGTTCATCCTTTGCATCTTCTCATAAAAGCTTTCTGAATGATACAATCCAACGGTATTGTCACATGCACCATGGATCAGTACAACAGGACACAGATGATCATGGACATGACATATGGGAGATAGATAGCGCATCCGTTCTTCAAAGTCCATATGCGCCAGAATAGGATGGTTTGTTTCCGAAGGAATGCACTTTCTCCAAACCGGGCAGTTTTCAAAATCCAGGATCGCATTCACAAGGAAAGCGCAACGAAATGCAAAGGCTTCTCTGCGATAAGTAGTTGCCAGTAAACCAGCCAGATGGCCGCCGGCAGACTCGCCCAGGATGGAAACATGATTGGCATCGATATGGTGAACAAGAGCGTGCTCAAGGATATAATCCATTGCTTCCGCGCAGTCATCATAGCAATCTATGATCTGATAACCGGGCTTCTGTCCCTCCTCCCTGCTCAGTCGGTAGTCAATACAAACGCAGACGTAACCGTGATCTGCGTAGTACCTGGCAAGATAGCCTAAATAATCCCCTTGCCAGAGACCATTCTGATCCGGGAATATCTTATGTGTGCTCCAGCCGCCACCATGCACCAGTACAAGCGTGGGAAGCAAGCGGTCCGGCATGGAATCCGGATAAAAATAGCTTAAATAGATGTTTTGTCCATCTGCAGATTTGTATGCAACAGTTTCATCACCGCAGTGCCGCTGGATTGCGGAGGAAAAGTCAAGCTCATGAGATTGCAGTGCGTACACTTTTTTCATAAATTTTTACCTCTGTACTTACAGCCAAGCATCTACAGCGCAGCGGATCTTGCGCAGCAATGCTTCGTTCGGCGCGGAAAGTATATTGATTGACTGAGGAATATAATTTATGGGCTCCAGCTGAATACCGAGCAGAGTTTTTAGCCAAACACACGCCAAAACGTATCTTCCATATTCAAAGCTCATATGGAAGCCGTCGCGGCAAAGAGAAAGGCCGCCGGACGGCACATGGAATTCCGGTAGCTGCCGAAGCTTTTGAATTACGGTACCGCTGGGGATCAAGCCGAGCTGATATTTCTCGGCCATTTGGGTATAGCAGCTATGCAGCTTCTCGTACATAAGCTGTTGGTTCCGGTTATACCGCATAAAATTCCCGTGGGTGCTGGTATGCTCGTATGCCCAGGTTTCCTGTAAAAAAAGTTTGGCATTGGGAGCATGGTTATGCAGATAGTTGACCAGGAGGCCCAGGAAAGGTTCGTAGGAGCAGATCCAACCGCTGTCGTGGCTCGCCTGCTGGGTAACGATCACATCCCAGGAGCGCATTGCAAGTGCCTCCTGAATGGAGATCATCCGTGCGCTCTTGATTCCGTTGTGGTGGTAGTTGTACGTTCCTTCCGTCTCAACATTTTGCCAGTGCTTTTCCAGAGGACATCCGCCTATATAGAGATTGGTGATCTGAATATCCTCACCTGCCGCCACAGATAGTTGGTGCAAATATGCACAGGCATCTTCGGAAAAGCTGTTACCAATTGCTAAAACCTTCATTACACTCATTTTGATCTTCCTTTTTATTCGAAATGATATTGTTTCAACATATGGAAGGTTATCGTTCTTGCTTTATGATTGTTCTATCGTGCTGAGTGGGTGCTACACCCATAACATGCATAAATACCCTGAAAAAAATGGTTATCCGGAATCCGTACGGAAAATGATTGTCTATCTCTGAATCGTCACACCAGCGATATCTCTTCAGAAGATATCATTAACGCGAATTATAACATAAAAAAAGTGCTATGTAAATATATTAGCAAGAATTCGGTAGACGATTGGTTCAAGCTAGAAATATACTTGTGTATGATCAATAGAAAGGATGGATGCGAAATGCCTTTTCCTCCCGAACTTGTAAACGGGCACGGATTTACTGTGGAACACTGTGATCAAATCTTTACAAATGACGCGCAAAAACTACGGGTAATCCAGCAGATCGCTGCCAAGGTTTCCGAGATTTTCCAAAACACCTGCATAAATGCCGAAATTATTCACGATGGAGAGGATTGATGCCATATACGCCAGACAATCCGCGGACCGTGCAGACAGTATTTCCATCGAAAGTCAAATTGAATTCTGCACATATGAAACCCACGGCGGCCCGCATCAGATATACGCAGACCGTGGATATAGTGGTAAGAACACAGAGCGGCCGGAATTTCAGCGCATGTTGGAGGATATCAAAGCGGGCGCCATCCGGCGTGTGATTTGCTACAAATTAGATCGATGCAGCCGCTCGATCTTGGATTTTACTTCCTTAATGGAATTTTTTCAACAACATGCTGTGGAGTTCATTTCATGTACAGAAAAATTCGATACATCCAGCCCGATGGGGCGGGCCATGCTGAATATATGCATTGTATTTGCCCAATTGGAGCGTGAGACTATTCAGCAACGTGTATATGATGCCTACCATGCCAGATGTAAACACGGTTTTTATATGGGCGGGAGAATCCCATTCGGTTATCAACTACAGCCGCATAGGATCGAAAACAAGAAAACAGCATGCTATGTGCCCGATCCTGTAGAAGCACCGCTTCTGCAAAAGCTTTACGGGCTTTATGCGGTTAGCAGCTGTTCCCTCTCTGATGTTTGCCGTTACATGCACGGGCAAAAACTCGAAAATCCGCGGCGAGCAGATGGACTTTGGATCCGAAGTCATGTGGGAAGGCTTCTTCGAAATCCGATCTATGTGAAAGCAGATCTTGCAGTTTACTATTTCTTTCAAGAGAAAGGAATACAGATCCACAATCCACCGGCAGATTTTATTGGAATCAACGGTTGCTATCTCTATGAAGATAAGGCGGATCATACTAAACTTTTGGTTTTGGCACCGCACGAAGGAATTGTGGATTCCAGAACCTGGCTTTCCTGCCGAAAAAAGGGGCGGGCAGAAACGGAATATCAGCAAACAGGAGTCAAATACAGTTGGCTATCCGGCCGGATTAAATGCGGGATTTGTGGCTATGCAATGATCGTGCGTAAAGTGCGGAATCAGGCTTGCTTTCGCTGCAGTATGAACGTAGAGTCCAAAGAACATTGTCATGGTGTGGGATCTTTCCCGGTTGAACAGGTGGAAAACAGCATACTTCCTGGGTTGAAGCGGAAATTGAATATGTTGGCTCTCTTCCCTATACAAGCATGTAAAAAATGGGATAAGGATCAGGCACGGATCCATATCCAAATAGCCTCTTTGGAAGAAGAATCAGCGGCGCTGGTGCGAAAGCTTCCGGACGCCAATCCTACGGTATATGCATATATTCAAAACCGGTTGGAGACCATTCGTGATGAATTAAGATCGTATCTTCAACAGCTGGAAAAGGTCTGCAAACCAGATGATGCAGATCGTAAGCCACAGGACTACGCATGTCTGTGGGATGCGATGCCATTGAAGAAAAAACTGAAAATTGCACATTTGTTGATCCGGCGGATAACAGTGCATACGGACAAGATTTGCGTCGAATGGACCTTATAGGCAGCATGCTGTACCATTCGATGAACTGAAAGGCCTGCTGACGGATATTGGGACGGAAGAGCTGGGGCATCTGGAGATGATCGGGGCATTGGTGCATCAGCTGACGCGCAATCTTTCTGACGCACAGATCCAGGACTCGGCATTTGCACCCTACTTTGTAGATCATACGGCCGGTGTGTATCCTACAGCGGCATCCGGATTTCCTTGGACAGCTGCAAGCATGCAGGTGAAGGGAGATCCCATGGCTGACTTGGCAGAAGATTTAGGTGCAGAGCAAAAAGCGCGGGTCACGTATGATAATATTCTTCGGCTTTCGGATGACCCTGATGTTAATGATGTGATCAAGTTCCTAAGAGAACGGGAAGTTGTGCACTTCCAGCGCTTCGGTGAAGCGGTGCAGCTGCTGCGTGAAAAACTGAACCAGAAAAACGTGTATTATATGAATCCGGCTTTCGACATTTAAAAAGATGGCGCGCTGCTTTTCTGCAGCGCGCCAAAGTATATTGCTTATAGCAGTGGGATACCTGCTTCTTCGCAGGCGCGGATAGTATCCGCATCCCAGATGCTGGATTGGACCTCACCGATATGGGCGCAGCCCATCATCAGCATACTTAGTCTGGACTGACCGATACCGCCGCCGATGGTAAGCGGCAGCTGACCTTCCAGGAGCATTTTATGGAAAGGCAATTCCCGTCTGTTGTTGCAGCCGGTAAGCGTCAGCTGCCTGTCAAGTGCCTCTTCGTCCACACGAATACCCATAGAAGAGATCTCCAAAGCTTGCTCCAGCACATCGTTCCAGAAGAAAATGTCACAGTTCAGATTCCAGTCATCATAGTCTGGAGCTCTGGTACCGTGGGGCTTACCGGAACGCAGCTTACCGCCGATCTGCATAATGCAGGTGGTAGGATGGTCTTTCACATAGGCGTTCTCCCGCTGATGTCCATCCAGATCCGGGTACATATCTTCCAATTCCTGGGTCGTGATAAAGGAAACGTCATCGGATAGCGTTACTCGCAGCTGGGGATAACGGACGTGCAGGCGGTCATTGGTGTTACAGATAGCGCGGACTATCGCTCGAACGATCAGTTTCAAATAGTCCAGATTGCGGTTTTCCCGGGTGATGACCTTTTCCCAGTCCCACTGGTCTACGTAAATAGAGTGGATATTATCCAGCTCTTCATCACGGCGAATGGCATTCATATCTGTATAAAGGCCGTTTCCAACGGTAAAATGGTACCGTTTCAAAGCCAGACGCTTCCATTTCGCAAGGGAATGCACCACCTGCGCATTCGTACCCACCGCAGGGACATCGAAGCCTACAGGACGTTCTACGCCGCTTAGGTTGTCGTTCAGGCCGGAATATTCATCTACAAAGAGCGGTGCGGATACGCGCTTTAAGTTCAGTGCTGAGGAAAACTCCTCTTGAAAAGACTGCTTGATATAAGTAATGGCCCGCTGGGTATCATAAGCATCCAAAACCGGACGGTATCCTTCCGGAACAATCACACGGTTCACTCCCCTATCCCCTTTCAAAAATTAATGCTAACATTTTACACGGATATTATCAAAAATCAAGTGCTGATTTACAATTATTTGCTGTCAGTTAGCGCAATTGCTTCAATTTCACACAGTACATTCTTTGGCAGAGTTTTTACGGCCACACAGCTGCGGGCGGGCTTGCCGGTAAAGAATTTTGCATAGACGGCGTTGAATGCGGCAAAGTCATTCATATCGGCAAGGAAGCATGTGGTTTTTATGACCTTCGTTAGGTCTGTTCCGCCAGCTTCCAGGATCGCCTGTACGTTTTTGCAGCTGCGCTCCGCCTGTGCTTCGATTCCTTCGGGAATCGATCCTGTGGCGGGGTCTACGGGGATCTGACCGGATGTAAACACAAATCCGTTGGCACAATAACCTTGAGAATATGGACCAATAGCTCCGGGTGCATTGGTTGTTTCGATGACAGTCATATGGATTACCTCTTTTCAGATTTGATTTTCCAGGTCTTCAGCAGTGCTTTTTCACTGCATGAGATCCGGTTGCTTTCTATAGCTTTTTGGATGGTTTTATTATGGATCCAGACAGGGAGTTTTCCTTCTTTCAGATATGCGGAGGCAGTGTCAAAATGTTTGGAAAGTGCAGTTGCGAAGAACCAGGCGACCATCATCTGGACATAGTAATCTTCGTGATGAACTGAAGCAGCCAGTTCCATAGCAGTCGTAGTGAAGGGCGCCTCCAGATAAAAGCGCATCAGCATTCCGAGTGAGAATCGGACAGTATAGCTGTGGCGGTTGGAAAGCCAACGGCGGATATGAGGAAGCAGCTGTATCTGATTCCCGGTGAATACCTTCGGTACGATCAAATCACAGGTCGCCCAATTGTCCACATAAGGGAGAAAGGCATCTAGTGCAGAAATGGCTTCGGAAAAATCAGTCATTTGGGATATCAGGATCCCGTGCAGATTATCTTCTTCATAGAATTTGTGGGGCAGCTGATGGAGAAATGTTGCAGTATCGCAACTGGCAGAGAACTCAGCGGCAATCTTGCGGAGCGCAGGCATTCTGACACCAAGGATCTTCTCTGGGCTGACAGTAGGCATCAGCTTGCTGTGAAAGGCTTGGTAGCTGGTATCTGAGGAGCTGAGAAGCTGAGTTTGTAAGAAGCCGGTGACCTGCTTCAGCCTGGAAAGGATCTCCACATCCGCCGGGCAAAAATCAAAATCATCAATTTCACCGGTCTGGATCCAGCGGATATCATGATGCTCCAGCATCTGGGGAACACCCTCGGAAATGACAGCGTGGTACAGGGTCAGTTGGACAGTCAGATCCGGGTACTCGTGGGTCAATTCCATGAAGATGTGCCCGGGACGGACGGTAATTGCCAATTCCTCCTGGCATTCCCGAATCAGTGCTTCTTGATGGGTTTCACCCGGTTCTACCTTACCGCCAACAAATTCCCATAATAAACCTCTGGCTTTGTGGGCTGGGCGCTGGCAAATCAAAAAGCGGTCGCCATCCCATATTAAAGTGGCAACTACATCGGTCATTGGAACATCCTCCAAAGAATAATGTAAGTATTATAATGCGTAGTTGCGGCATTGTCAACGCTGCAAAAAAAGAACCCGGCCGCTCCCCAGAGCAGCCGGGTTTATAAAGACGAAATTACACAACCAGGAAGAACTTGACCAAGAACAGAGCGGAGATCACATAAGTCAGAACGCTGACTTCCTTGAACTTACCGCTGAAGACCTTGATCAAGGTATAGGCGATCAGACCCAGGCCGATGGCATGGCCAATAGAGCCGGACACGGGCATTCCGATCAGCATCAGAGTGACGGGAACTACCTGATCCAGATCATCCCAATGGATGTTCTTCAGACCCATGAGCATCAAAACGCCGACGTAAATCAGAGCAGCGGAAGTAGCTGCGGGAGGAATGATCGCGGCGATGGGGGCGATAAAAATGCAGGCCAGGAACAGAACACCAGTGGTCAGCGCGGTCAGACCAGTACGGCCGCCGGCTTCTACGCCGGAAGCGGACTCAACAAAGGTAGTAACAGTGGAGGTGCCGGTGCAACCGCCGACAACAGTACCGACGGCGTCAGACAGCAGAGCTTCCTTCATGTTGGGCATATTACCCTTCTCATCTACCATGCCGGCACGAGATGCGGTGCCGACCAAGGTGCCAATCGTATCGAACATATCGATGATGCAGAAGGTGATGATCAGAGTGATAGAGGTGAACCACCCGATCTGCACAAAGCCTGCAAAGTTAAACTTAAACAGCGTTGTAGAAGCCATATCGGCAAAGGGAGGCAGGAAACTTGCGGTAGCCAGAGAAGCAAAGGGATTGGTACCCAGGAAGATCCACTGGCCAGCCCAGTAGACAACAGAAGCGACCAGCATGCCAAACAGAACAGCACCCTTGACGCCCTTCTTTGCCATGATTACGATGGCAAACAGGCCGATGAACATAGTAACAACAGTCAGAATCATGGCAGAATAACCACTGCCCATGGAAGTCTGTGCAACACTGGGAGTCAGAGTACCAAAGAAATCACGCATGACAAAGAAAGGTCCGCCGGTTTCGGAGTATACACCGGCATTGGAGCCCAGGCCGATATTCATCAGCATCAGGCCAATGGCAGGAGCAATACCGAGGCGCACGCCCAGAGGGATGGAGTCAACGATCTTTTCGCGGATGTTGAAGAAGGACATGACAATGAACAGAATGCCTTCGACCAGGATGATGACCAGTGCGGCCTGGAAGGAAGCAACATAAGTGGCGCCGGTCAGACCAACAATATTGGCCACAACGACAGCAAAGAAGCTGTTCAGACCCATGCCTGGAGCCATAGCAAAGGGTTTATTTGCCAGGAAAGCCATGCAGAACATACCGATGGCAGAGGCAATACAGGTAGCCAGGAAAATACCATTCCAGAGTGCGTTCAGATCTTCGGAACCATCAACACCAAATTTGAAGTTGGTCAGAAGATTGGGGTTCAAAGCGATGATGTAAGCCATGGTCATGAAGGTGGTTAGACCTGCGATGAGTTCTGTCTTTACATTCGTCTTGTTTGCGGACAGTTTGAAAATTTTCTCAAGCATTTTCATACAACCTTTCTTTCGTTTTTGGGGTCTGGCTGAGAGTCATTTGGGATGCGTTCTGATTACTTGCGCTTCGCAGGCAACAGATATGTATATATTAACATTTTTTGGATAAATTGCAACAGATTTATGAAAAAAACTTTATTTTTAAAAAGTGCACAGGATGATATAGGTCAAATGTAAAGAAAAGGTCTGCATCTTAGTGATGCAGACCTTTGGATCGATCAATTACGCCGGGTGGTGAGGGTCAATGCCAATTCTTGCATATAATCCGTATCTTGAAATACCTGCAGCTGCTCGATAGCAAGGGCAGTATAACGAGCAACCAGTTCTTCACATTTTTCAAGCCCATAGATACGGATGAAGGTGTTCTTATTAGCGTCGGTACCTACACCCTTTCCCATCTCTTCCTTAGTGCCAATCCGGTCCAGCATGTCATCACGGATCTGGAATGCCAGTCCGAGAAGCCCGGCAAACCGTGCAGCAGCGGCAATCTGCTCCTGGGTGCCGCCTCCGGCTATCACGCCAAGGGTACAGGCTGCATTGATCAATGCACCGGTTTTACGCGACTGTACTGCCAGCACTTCTGCTTCCGTACACTCACGTTCTTCACTCAAAATGTCCAGAACCTGACCGCCTACCATACCAAGAGAACCGGCACACTCGCTCAGAACACCAATGGCAAGGGCCAGTTGTCTGACATCGGATAATTCAGCGGTGGAAGCTACAGAAAAGGCATCCGTCAGCAGGGCATCTCCTGCCAGGACCGCCATGGCCTCCCCATACACCTTATGATTTGTCAGTCTGCCGCGGCGGTAGTCGTCATTATCCATGCAGGGCAAATCGTCATGGATCAAGCTGTAAGTATGGATCATTTCCACGGCTGCGGCAAAGGGGGCAGCATTTTGCCAGTCTGCGCCACACATGCGGCAAAACTCAAAGGCGAGGATCGGACGAAGCCGCTTGCCGCCTGCAAGCAGACTGTACTTCATGGCATCAAAGAGTATCTTTTGCGGTTCATTGTCAAAACGAGCATACCAATCAGCCAGAAAAGAACTCACATGATCGATGTAGGTCTGACCGCGTTCCTTATGGTTCATCAGAAAAATCCTCTTCTACAGGTTCTCCGTCCGGCCCGGACAGGATCTTCTTGACTTGAAGTTCTGCTTCATCCAGGAGCTTTCCGCAGTTTCTGACAAGCTCTGTGCCCTCCTGGAAAAGCTTTAAAGATTCTTCCAGGGCAACATCACCGCGCTCCATGGCACGTACGATCTGCTCTAAGCGCTGCATATTTTCTTCAAAGGTCTTGTTATTCTGATTCATGGGAATTCTCCTTTATTTCAGATACGGTTGCGGTTACATCGCCATCACCCAGGATCACACGGATCTGCTCTCCCCTATCCGTCTGACGGACGGAGCGAAGAACGGTTCCATCTGATTTTTGGGTGATCGCATAACCGCGGGTCAGAACTTTCAAAGGACTCATGGCATCCAGTTTCGCTGTCAAAGCAACAAAACGCTGACGCTTCCGATCTGAGTTCCTCTGTCCTGCGGCAGCCAGACGGGATGTGACAGCTGCCAGTGCATCCCGGCGCAGCCTGAGGTATCCATCCGGGCTTTTCATTGCATTGCTGGAAGCAAGCATCGCTAACTGACGTTTTGCATTTTTCAACTGACGGCCCAGTGAAGAAGCCATGCTATCCGAAAATGAGTCCAGCGTTTGGCGCAGAGCTTCCTGATCCGGAACGGCAAGCTCAGCCGCGTTGGATGGTGTGGCAGCGCGAAGATCGGCAACATAGTCGGAGATCGTTACGTCAGGCTCATGACCGACCGCTGAGATCACAGGGATCTTGGATTTGTAGATCGCGTAAGCAACGCGCTCGTCGTTAAAAGCCCACAGATCTTCAATAGAGCCTCCTCCCCGCCCTACGATCAACAAATCAGCCAGATGATGATAGTTGGCATATTGGATCGCAGCAACGATCTCTCCGGGCGCCTCTGCGCCTTGCACACGGACGGGAAGCAAACGTACTTTTGTCAACGGATAACGCTTACGCAGGATGCGGAGCATATCATGAACAGCTGCACCGGCAGAACTGGTAATGATACCAATGGTACCGGGATATTTAGGCAGCTGCTGTTTATGGGTTGGGTCGAAGAGTCCCTGCGCACCCAGCTTGGCTTTCAGTTGCTCAAAGGCTGCATAGAGGTCACCAATGCCGTCCAGGGCCATGGCACTGCAGTACATTTGATAAGCACCATCCCTGGGATATACAGAGATCTTACCCATTACAATGACTTGCATGCCGTTATCCGGTCGGAAACGGAGACGAACAGCGCTGCTCTTAAACATGACGCATTTTAAAGCTGCATTGGCATCCTTGATGGTAAAATAGTGATGACCCGATGGATAGACCTTATAATTGCTGATCTCACCGCGAACTGCTACACCCGCAAGCAGGGCATCCCGATCCATCAAGGTGCGGATATAATCATTGATCTGAGAAACAGACAGAACTTCTTTCGCCATTTATTACCTCTTTTGATTACGGTATGCCAAAACGGCAACACCCATAGCGTTATCGGTAGAGTACAGGGGCGGCGCAAAGACAGGCTCAAGGGGCCGCATTTGCTGACGCAGCATAGAATTGGATGCTACACCGCCGGAAAAGACAACTGGCAGGCCGGGAAAAGTTAGCTTTGCTTGTTTGGTTGCCTGAAACACGGCGCCAGCCACACACCGCAAGGCAAACGCGGCGGTTTCCTCCGCAAGGTTGTACTTTTCGTGGAACTGCTGCACTTTGTTTTGCACACCGGAAAGTGAAAAATAGCAATCTGTACATTTGACACGGAAGGTCTCCTGCATATGCGCGTTTTGTGAGAGTGCGTCGATATATTTGCCAGATGGGAACGGCAAGGAAAGAAGCTGGCCGGTCCGGTCGATCAGCTGACCTGCGGATATATCCGTAGTCCCGCCGATTTTGGTGCAGCGAACATTCCCATCTTCCGGCTCGATAAGCAGGAGCTCCGTGGTCCCGCCAGACAAATGCCAGGCCAGGTGTGGAGTATCCAAAAGATCCATTCTACCTGCACTCCATGTACAAGCCGCCACATGCCCCTGCTGGTGGGATACTTCGATCAGTGGTACACCCAAATAATCGGCAAGTAGCTTTGCATGGGAAAAACCTACCATAAAACAGGGCATATAGCTCCCTTCCAAAGCTCTGGGGCGGGTACTTACACCCACAGCTGTGATCTCACCTACCCGGACATGGGAAAATAGCCTGCCAGTCAGCTCCGGCAGGCTTTTGGTATGGGCAAATACGGCGTCGCTTTGACGAAGTCCTAACTCGCCGGGCTTCACCGGCAGAAGCTTGGAACAGTTTTCACCGATTTCTCCGTCAAACCAGGCAATAGAAGTGGTATAATTGCTGGTATCAAAGCCAATAACAGCCATAACTTATACTTCCTCTACAGTAGACTCCTTATGCTCCTGCGCCCGTGCGAAGGAGCCAAGAATTCCGTTAACAAAGGCACCTGTATCATCGCCATCGTACTTTTTGGCAAGGCGGACAGCCTCGGAAATTGCCACGCCAACAGGTACATCCTCGACGTAGAGAGCCTCAAAGATGGCAAGTTGCATGATCGCGCGGGTCAACCGGGAAATTCTGCTGACATCCCAACCAATTGAATAGGTTTGGATCTGAGCGTTCAAATCTTCCTCACGGTTTGCCACACCGGACACAACGCTATCCAAATACGCCTGCTGAGCGCGGCTGGGACGCTCGGAGTATACATCGTTTTCTGCAGAAAGCTTTGCGTAATACGCACGCTCCAAGCGTGCTGCAATCACACGTTCGGGCGATTCATCCGTAAAATTACGGCTATAGATCAAATGTACGGCCAGTTCTCTGGCATTTGCTCTTGTCATATCGGCGTCCTTACTTTACGGCAATGCCGCAGACATTGACATTCACGCAGTTGACCTTGCTCCCGGTCATGGATTCTACTGCAGAAGTAACGCCTTCCTGTACTGCCTTGGCCACAGAAACAACACTCTGGCCATATGCAATGATGATATTGCAGTCAACGCAAACGGAATTGTCCTCTTGGATGGTGATCTTCATACCCTTGCCCCACTGCTTTCTGCCGATCAGATCCGCAATATCGGAGCCCGGCTTGGTGCTCAGAGATGCAACACCTTCCACTTCAGCGATGGTGTGGGAAACGATCGTAGACACTACGTCTTCAGAAATCATGACGGCCCCATTTTCCTGGATTTGGGAAATATACTGCTTATTATCTGCCATAGTAATTCCTCCTAATCGCGCGCAATGCGCACACTTTTCTATATTGTACCACATATCCAGAAAAAAACAACTGTTTGTTTTTAGCCTTTTATGAAAAATCGCCATAGATGCGTTAAAAAATGCATCTATGGCGAAGGATTCACGCGGCGATCTACTGTACTTCGACAATACGAATGGAGTCTAATTCAAAATCCGACTGGGAAAGCACGATGTCTGCGATCACAGCTACATCTTGCTGCTGCATCCCTCCCTCGGGTGTCGCAACGGCGACGGAGATCCCATCTTCCCCAATATAGGCCACACAGTCTGCATATCCCTTGGCAATGACCAGACTTTCAATCTGGGCCTCGCAAAGGGCCATTTGGACAATTTCTTCCAATTGCGCATTTGTATCGGATTCATCCGCTTCCTCATCATAGGCCATTGCTTCCTGCAGGAGCGTAACAGCACTGTCTCTGGCTTCCTGTCTGGACAGGCGGACTGCTGCAAAATAGTCTGTGATCGTATTGGAAGGATCACTCAGCGCATCACCCATGACCAGCATATCGGACGACATCAGTTTATCCGCATCAAGAGTTTGGGTCAAATCAGCAGTTGCCTGCTCCTCACTATAGAGCCAATTTACGTAAATTCCTGCGCAAACCGTGACAAGAACTGCTGCTGCAATTAGGTTTTTCTTCCAGATTTTCATGTAAAGTCCTCCTATCACTTCATTTTCAAGACGGAAATTTTGTCAGCACCCAGGCCAGTTGCTTTGCTGACAGCTTCTACGATAGCGAGACGAACAGATGGATCATCAGCGCCTTGACATACGATGATGGCGCCTAAATAAGAAGGGGGATTTACCTGACGAACCAGCCCGGACTCGTTACGCTGGGAATCGGTGATCGTGATGGTGCTTGTTTTGTTTTTTTGCTGCCCTTCCTGGTCTGTACGGTCTGTGTCCACCTGATAGAGCGTTTCTTCGCCGGAAGAAACTGTGAGCATTACATGCACCTCGCCTGCACCGGACACACGTGTCAGCATAGCGGACAAGCGCTGCTCAATGGTTATATCTTGTGGAACGCTGGGAGCAAGAGATTCGTTTTGCTTTGATTGAGATGTTTTTGAGGGCAGGATCATCAGAATGATACCAATCAGTAAAACGATCAAGGCATAACGATACTTGCGGTTTAGGTTGCTTAGTTTGCTCCTTATGGTTGACAAGTCCACTCTTGTGCCTCCTTCGGTATTCCCAGCTGTACAGAAATCCATTCGGACAAGTGAGATCTTGTATAGGGGGATACTGCGCCATGAATCAGAGCTGCAGTGGGGAGTAAATCTTCTACCGTAACTTCCACATTAAGATCCACCCCCATTGCAGCCGCTTTGTCCAAGATATATGTTTCTGATCTCGACTTTATGACAGCGGTCAACTCTTCGGCAGCCGCTTCTTTTCCGGTACTTGCAGCTGCTTCTGCTTCTGCTGCAAAAGAATAACCGCTGGCTTCCAGTACGGAAAAATCCATGATGCGCAGCGGAGCGATCAAGGTACAAGCCATAAAAATGCCGCTCAGTATCTTCACAAGACCGGAAGCAGCGGATTGTTTGCCGACCAATTCCCTGACGATACCACAGAGAATGGCAGCGGCGGTCACGGACAATAGATAGTTCTTGAAGCCATCCATCAGCTAATTCCTTTCATAAAGCAAACGGTACTGACCATGAGAAGCAGGCATACGGTTCCGGTCATAGCCAGCAGTAACCCCAAACCGCTGGAGAAATCTTTCAGTATACCAACAAATTGCTTGGATCCGAACACTTCACAGACAGCACTCGTAATCTTCAAGAGTAAATAATGGGAACCGATTTGAAGAAATGGGAGTATGCATATTGAGATCAATGCCAGAATGCCATATACTCCGGCGGCGTTTTTGGCGATAGATGCACTGACCAGAATCGCTTCAGAGGCATCTGACAGGATGCCGCCTACCACAGGAACAGCACCGGAAATCGTTAGCTTTGTGGCTTTGATAGCAGCGGCATCGGCACTTCCGCTGACAACACCGGTCACGGCGATATAACCTGTGTACACATACAGGATCGTCTTCAACAACCAGGTAGCTAACCACTTCAAAAAATCCCTTATTTTGCCGAGGAGTGCTTCTCCAACAGCACTGTATGCTGTGGATATACATAAATATGCGTATACAATTGGGATAATAGCGGCAGATATAAGACTGCTCAGCAATGCGTCGAAAGCAGCTGTGGCAGTATACAAAGCAACGGATGTTCCGCTTCCGCCTTGCGCTGCCACGGCTGCACTCATGACTGGTAATAGAAGCCGGCCGTATTCACTAAGCTGCTGCACCGTTTCGGCAGCGAGGCCAATAAACGAGTGAGAGGTTTGCAATAGCAAGACGCCCACGGCAATCGTGCCAACAAGCTGCGCCACATGCTGAGGACAGCCGCGAACACTTTGCACCATGGCCAGCAGCAAAGCAAGTGCAATGAATGATGCACTAAGACGAAGTGCTTCGACCAGAGCTGGCTGAATTTTAGGGAGAACTTCTTGAAGAATGGATTGTAATCCTTCCGAAAAACTAACATTTGGTTCCGGCGTTATGGACGCAGCTTCTCCGGTGACGGTGGGCGCAGTAAAAGAAACGGCTTCGGCGTGGGGGGCAAGTAAGAAAACAGAAAGAATAATTAAAATGATCTTACTCATATGTTCTCCATAATATCATTTACCAGAGAAAGTAACTGTGTAAAGAGCGGGAGTGCAAGCCATAGAATGACTGCGGAAGCTGCAATTTGCAGTGTCTTACCCAATGCGCTGTTCCCAAGATCACTGCAAAGCGTGGATGTGATCTCTGTTAACAGGCCGATGCCAGCTGCTTTCATCAAGATCTCCACAAAAGCGCTGTCGAATTGGCCGAGATCTTGCAGCTGCTCAAGGAAAGATGTCACAGGTTCCAGGTAGGTTAATGCGCCGATCAGCAGCAGGCAGCAGGCAGCTACTGTCAGTACTGAGGCTATGTCCTTGTCCTTTTTTGCAAGGATCAGGTACAGGACCATGGAGATCAGCGCCAATGCAGAAGCTTTCCAAATAAATTCCATCAGAAATGAAAGAGGGATTTCACAAGATCAAACAGGTCTGCGATTTTTTGAACAAGCATCATCAAGACAACGATCAAGCCTGCCAGTGTTGTCATAGTTGCCTGTTCTTCCCTGCCCGAACGTGAAAGCACCTGGTTGAGAATTGAAACAATAATACCGACTGCGGCAATACGAAATATTAAATCAATTTCCATATGATCAGATTAAAATAATGACAAGGGCCGCACCGGCGCACAACCCAAAAATTTGATAGCTTCTAATTCGTATATCACGGTTTTCTTCCTGCTGCTGCAAAGCTTGTTTGCAACGCTGGAGCACTGCTTCCGCACCACGCAGCTGCCCTGTCAAATCGAAGCGTCCCAAAGACTTACCGAGATCAAGAAGATATGCCCGGGACAGTTCAGGCAAATCCTTCACCTGGTCAATGGCATGAACCATGCAGGTGAATGGATCCGGTGATAACTGCTGCTCCATACTGTGACACATATGCATGAAAACCTGGCTCAATGGCACAACGGCATCAGCCTGCAACAATCGGAATAGCTGTGGTAGGGGCGTTTGATGATACTCCAAATGGCAAATCATAAACTCAAAATGTACGCAAAGCTGTCGAAGAATATTGGCCTCTTTGCAATAGGCACGGCCTGCTGCGAAACCGATATAACCGAATGCAGACAGCAAACATGCCGCTCCGATCCATTTTACATGCATGCTATAAGCCTTCCGCTTTCCAGGACTTGTCCGGCTGCATAGTGACCAGCAGATCGAACAGCCCTTTTTCAATGATCGGGCGATACACCGGTCTGGAAAGTAAGTCGTGGCGGCTTTCTGCATGGGCCGTGGCCAGCAGATGTACACCGCTCCAGCCGGCTTGGACAAGGGCTTGACAATCTTCTTCCTGCGTTATCTCATCAACCGCAATACTGCTCGGTCCCATTGTACGCAGCACATTGATAATGCCAATCTTCTTGGGGCAAAAGCTCAGGATATCCGTCCTTTTTCCTTGATCGAAACAAATGTGCCCATTGGATACTGGAAAGAGCTCTCCCCTTTCGTCCACAACACTGATACTTCCTGGGGAAGCATCAGATCTGCGTCTGATCATATCCCGCAGCAAAGTTGTCTTTCCGCTTCCCGGTTTGCCGATAATCAGAACGGAATGGGCGGATGTTGGGATGCCGGTACTGATTCCAGGAAAATCTCTGGCTACGCGAATACACAGGCTATGGACTGTTCGTATGGCCGAAACGCCATCACGGTTCAGGATAGCTTCACCACAAATACCGATTCTGTGTCCGCCGGGTGCAGTCAGATAGCCTTGAGAACTGGTAGCAGCGGCCCAAGGAGAATACTGGGAAGCGGCATTGATAATAAACTGTATATCTTCTTGCTGGACCGTACGAGAAAGGCTTGTGCTGTTTCCGGACCGTATCAATTCGGGCGGCAATCCGGATCGGATCCGTAGCTCCTGTAATGTATTTGCTCCAAGCTCATGGACATCCTTGCGCATCCAGAAAGGCAACAGATTTAAGAATTCTTGCCAGGCGCATATCATTTGCATCACTCCTTGGGACATCCTATGCACATTACATGGGAATATGAAAAAAAGCTGACAGCAACAGCTGTCAGCTTGTATGATATAGGATTACTGCTTACCAATACGGATCAGACGTGTGATGACTGGGGAGAGAACGATGTTGACACCAAGCTCGATCAGAAAATTAACACCGGCCAATGCGAAGATATAATAGGAACCAACATCGGTATATCCCATTTCGGCCGCCCAGCCTTTAACCGTTTCCAGGAAAAAGAGCTGGCAGCCCAGAAGAAATACGCCTGTGTTTACGATAGGACAGATGATGGCAGCGGTTATCACCGCAAGATCACGATTCCATTTTTGGACCAGCGCGTAAACCAATCCGGCGGCCAGACCGCAAAGAGTACCTTTGACCAATACAACTACGATCGTTGCCAACACATCCACCGACATAAATCCTGCCGCATCTCCCGAAAGCAGCACAGCAACGCCAAAGGCAAAGCCCAGCCAGGCGCCAGCCTTCCAAGAGTAGACCGCAGAGCCTACTACGATGGGGATCAGAACCAGCGAAATGGAAAACATGCCGCCAAACTTGATGCCGCCTCCAAGAAGCTGAAGTACGACTACGATGGCGGTGAACAACCCGATTCCGACTATGTTTTTCGTTTTGCTATTCATAAAAATACCTCCTGCTGTCGCTCCGGACCACCGGATGCGATGCATAATATTGCCTTTCGGCTATATGACCCAAAAACGGGACACATACAAGAAATCAGAAATCCTCCAGATCGTCATCAAAGGATTCGTTGTCAAGGTCTTCAAATGCCATTTGAGCAACGCCACCGGAACGCATGAGTTCCCACTGTTCTTTTGTGATCAGGATAGAGCGGGGTTTGCTTCCCTGGAACGGGCCTACGATCCCCTTCTCTTCCATTTCATCCACAATTCTGGCAGCTCTCGCGTATCCAAGCTTCAAGCGACGCTGAAGCATAGAAACAGATGCCTGACCGGTTTCCAGGATCACGTCTACAGCAGCAGGAAGCATTTCGTCGCCGGCAAGCTCTTCTTGAGAAGGCTCCAAATCGGGTGCTGCGGACTTAGAACCGGTCTGCGCTGCTTTCCGCTCGATCTCCTCAATGACCTCTTGATCATAGGAGGTGGTATAATTCTCTTTTACGTAATTTGCAACTGCCTCCACCTCACTGTCGCTTACAAAACAGCCTTGAACCCGCTTGGGTTTGCCGCAACCAATGGGGGCATAGAGCATGTCACCCTTGCCGACCAATTTTTCTGCTCCCTGGGTGTCCAGTATAATGCGGGATTCCATTGCAGAAGACACAGCGAAAGCGATTCTGGAGGGGATGTTTGCCTTCATCAAACCGGTGATCACATCCGCGGAAGGCCGCTGTGTGGCGATCACCAGGTGCATACCGGCAGCACGTCCCATCTGGGCGATACGGCAAATAGATTCCTCTACTTCTTTTGCGGCGACTAACATGAGGTCCGCCAGCTCGTCGATAATGACGACTACCTGAGGAAGCTTCTGCCCGCCTTCCTCCTGCTCGACAATGCTGTTATAAGATTCCAAATCGCGAACGCCAACGTCGGACATGGCTTTGTAACGCCGCATCATCTCCGTAACAGCCCACTGCAGCGAGCCTGCAGCTTTCTTCGGATCTGTTACAACAGGGATCAAAAGATGAGGAATAGAGTTGTAGATACCCAATTCTACCATCTTTGGATCGATCATGATCAGCTTCACATCTTCAGGGCTTGCCTTATACAGCAAAGAGATAATAATAGAGTTCATGCAGACGGACTTACCAGAACCGGTAGTACCTGCAATTAACATATGAGGAAGCTTTGCGATATTACCTACAATGCTGTTGCCGCCGATATCTTTACCCACAGCAAAGGAGGATTTGGATTTTGCTTTCGTAAATTCAGGTGAATCAATGACTTCTCGCAGGGAAACTGTAGTGACAGCTTTATTGGGAACTTCGATACCAACTACGGAGATCTTGCCGGGAACGGCAGCAATTCTTACACCGGAGGCACCCAAGCTCAGTGCAATATCCACAGAAGCGGAGGTGAGCTTGCTGAGGCGGACACCCTTTTCCAGCTCTACCTCATAACGAGTAACACTGGGACCTCTGGTGACATTGATGATATGCGCCTCGATCTTGAAGCTTTCCAAAGTCTCGTTCAACCGACGGGAATTCTCGCGCATTTCAGCCGTACCGTCTGCAGCAGCGCCGAGAGGCTTTTTCAGCAGATCGATAGGCGGATAACAATACTCTACAGCTTCCTCGGCTGACTTTTGCTGAATCTCCCGTTCAACCTGAACAGCAGAAGCTTCCGCTTCTTTAGAGGTAACCTTTCTGGGTTTTACGATCTTGGGCGCGTTCTGCACGGGCGTACTGGGATCAAAGGGAGGCATCTGCTCCGGGATCTCCTCCTGTTCCGGCAAAGTGACAGGGGCAGCAAGGGTCTCGCGTTCTTCCTTAGCGGCAGCAACCGGTATTAATACCTCTTCGTCGGTATACTGGGACGTATCCTGTTTGTCAGATACCGCTGCAGTATCCACATCCGCCTCGATTTCACGCATCATCTCTTTGACACGATCTTCTTTAGTAGCGCGTTTTTCGTGTTTTTTCTTTTCAGAAAGATCATCCTGCTGCTCAAGTGCAGCCTTATTTCGCTGATTCTGCACATACTCAATGCGCTTATTCGCAATATGATTGACCACAATGGCAGCAGGTTCGGGCTGCGGCTCCTTCTGATCTTCTTCCTCCCACTCGGCCCGGGGACGGTTTTGGATCGCGCGGATTATGCTGGGAATGGTGATCTGCATAGCACCCAAAAGTGTGAAAATAGCTGTGAGAATCATGAGAATATAGGAGAGCACGATGCCGCAGAGCCACCGAACCAGCATTGCAATGCCGCCGCAGATGACACCTCCGGTGGAATAGGTAATGCCTCCCGAGTAAAGGTAACCGATCGTCTCAATACCGCTGGGCACGCTTTGAGGATTCAGACTCAAGTGGGCAATGCAGCCGCAAGCCAGCACGAAAACAGCAAGGCAAACGCTGCGCATAACCACAGGACGCTTCCCACTAAAGGCATGAATAAAGAACAAATAAAGGAATACCGGAATCGAGACAATAAAACCTACCCGGCCAAAAAGGCCCAGCACAAAATCTTCCAGCAGGCCGGTCAGCGCGCCTTCCGGTTTCAGAAAGATCACCAGGAACAGGATAAACAGGGCCAAGAAAATGCCCGATGAGATGAAACGAATGGGCACTTGCTCTAAAATGGAAGGGGCAGTTTTTTTAGCTGCAGCTTTCTTGGAATTGGAAGCGGAGGTTCCTTTTTTAGAGCCGGACTTTGAAGAAGATGCTTTTTGGGCCTGGGACTTTCGCTTATTATCTGGCATATGTACCTCCAATAATCAGACATATAGGAAAAGAATGAATGTAAATAGGGCTGCGCCCCAGCAATAATACGAGAAATTCAAGTAGGAAGCCTTAGAAGACAGGAGTCTCATAAGGGACACAGCAAAGGTAGTACCAATGAACGATGCGGCTGCGGCCAAGAAGGATTGCAGGATCTCTGGGAAGGCGATACCACTCATCCCAACGGATACCAGACCATAGGCATCCAGGCAGAGCATGACAATTAAGGCAGGAAAGCTTAAATATAATCCCCACCGGAGTGCATAGGCAGGATCGGCACCGCGGCCAACAGCCACGCTGGTAATCATCCCCATTCTGGAAACACCGGGCAGTACGGATAAGATACTGCCGGTTCCGACCAGCAGCGCATCCATTCGGCTCATGCTTCGGGAATCTTTGTTGCCGTGCGGTAAGTACATCGGAATATGCATGATAATGCCACCAAGCAGAAAAAATGCACTCATCCAATACAGAGGTTTGGTAAGACCGGATGTAAACGGATACAGTAGGAAGCCCAAAAGCATCGGAATAGCTGCAGATTTGACGAACTGAAAATCCAGAACACTTTGTATATCAGCGCGACGTCTGCTGCGGCGACGAACAGATCTGCTCAAACGGTAATCATGGTATGCGCGGCGCAGCTGCTTTCCGCAGGCGTAGTAAACCGCAGCCAAAGCACCAAAATGTACCATGAGGTCGAGCAAGTGAACATTTGCATCAGAATTGAAGATCTGAACCATTAACACTTGATGGGCTTTTGAGGAAACAGGCAGGATTTCCGTAATACCGGAAATGAATCCATACAGCAATGCTTCCAGCAAATTGAAATCCATACCTATCCCTCCCATTTTAGTCTTGGAGTATCATATCATATTTGTCAGCAAATTTCCACCCCAGATTCTTAATTTTCTTGTCCCTTGGGTTTATTTTGATTCTTTTTTTCGATCATTTTATGCAATGCAGCCAGGGCGTCGCTTAATCCACCCAATTTGTCGATCAATCCGGAGGCTACTGCCTCTTTGCCATACAGAATCGTACCAACATCGGTAGCCATCTCCCCTGTTGCCATCATATAGGCTTCAAACTTCTCTTTCGTAATTCCGGAGTTGGCAGTGACAAAATCCGCAATTTGTTCTTGAATGCGTTGAAAATACCGAAAAGTTTGGGGTGCGCCGACTACTAGACCCGTCATTCTTACAGGATGCACAGTCATACTGGCGGTTGGTGTAATAAACGACTTTTTTGTGCATACGGCCAGCGGGATACCGATGGAATGTCCTCCACCCAAAACAAGGGAGACGGTAGGCTTTTTCATACCGGCAATCATTTCTGCAATGGCAAGGCCGGCTTCGATATCACCGCCTACGGTATTCAATAGCAGTAAAAGTCCATCGATCTCTTCACTTTCCTCGATGCCTGCCAGAAGTGGCAGAACATGCTCATATTTTGTAGTTTTTGCGGTCTCCGGCAAAACCTGATGGCCTTCCACCTGGCCGATGATCGTGAGGGTATAAATGTTTCCCTTACTGCTTTTGGTAATATCTGACCCGAGCTCGACGACCTGCTCCCGTTCTTCCTTCTTTACTTCTGCATTTTTATTTTGTTCCATAGCGTTACCTCCTGATTCCATCATATCATGCCCAATCAGGTAAAAACCATGCGAAAAGGGTGTTGACAGGTGTCGTATAATAAGTATGGTGATGATATGGCGCAAAAGACAAACGCAATTCGAATCGTGCAGCAGGCCGGATTCCCCTGTGAGGAAGCGTTTTATGACTATAACGAACAGGATCTAAATGGCATTCATGCAGCGGAGGCGATCCATTATCCGCCGGAACAAGTGTTCAAGACACTGGTTGCACGTGGTCCGAAAACTGGGATCAATGTATTTTGCATTCCGGTGTGTTGCAGCCTGGATCTGAAGAAGGCCGCGTCAGCCGCCGGTGACAAAAGTATGGAAATGGTGGCAGTCAAAGAACTGCTTGCACTGACCGGTTATATACGCGGCGGCTGCAGCCCCGTTGGAATGAAACGCAGCTACCCAACTTTTTTGGACGAGACCTGTCAACTGTTTGACAAGATCGCCGTATCTGCGGGTCAACGGGGACATCAGATGATCCTATCCCCTGATGCCGTAGTAGAACTGACAAAAGCAAAATTATCAGATATTATAGTGTAAGAAAGGAACATAATTATGCAATACGAATACAAAACAAGCGGAACCTGCTCCCAGCGCATCCTGTTCGAAATAGAAGAAGGAAAGGTAAGAAACGTGACATTCCTTGGCGGCTGCAACGGCAATCTGAAGGGCATCGGTGCACTGGTAGAGGGTATGGATGCACAGGAAGTTGTCGCCAGACTGGAGGGTACTACATGCGGTATGAAATCTACCTCCTGCCCCGATCAGCTGGCAAAAGCTCTGAAGCAGGCGCTTGAACAAGCTTAAACAGAAAACACGCAATGATAGAAATATCCCGCAGTCTGCAAGGACTGCGGGATATATTCTTATTCCTGAACTGCCTTTAAAATATGTTTGAGCAAGTCATCCTTTCCTGTTCCTTTTTCTGCAGAGAAAGGAATAACGGGGCATTCCTCCGGTAGCTCCAGATCCTGGCGGATCGTCAATAGATTCGGTTCGATCTCGCTCTTTTTTAGCTTATCAAGCTTATTGGCGACCACAACGAAGGGGCAGCCGCTATCCATAAACCATCGAGCCATCGTGATATCATTGTTGGTAGGCGCATGTCTGGCATCCACGATCAACACGCCGAGGTCGATACGGCCTGCTGCAAAGTAACTTTCCATCAGCCTTGCCCATCGGTCCTTTTCAGATTGAGATACCTTCGCGAAGCCGTAACCGGGCAGATCGACGAAGTAGCATTTACCATCCACGGTAAAATAATTGACATGAATGGTCTTGCCTGGCTTATCCCCTACCCGGGCAAAATTCTTTCGATTCAGTATGCGGTTGATGACGGAAGATTTTCCCACGTTAGATTTACCCGCGAAGGCAATTTCCGGCAGGCGGTTCTTAGGAAAACCCGCTGTGGAAGCGGCCGAGATTAGAAATTCTACATGATTCAAATTCATCCGGCTACCTCACTGCTGAATACTGCGTTTACAGCTTTTTTGTTTCACATCCTCCGGGATTGCAGCCACAAGAATATGAGGGGCTTCCGTCTTTCGGTTCAGTGCCGCATCCAGAACAGTATCTACCGTTTGTGCACTTATAAAATTCAACGCTTTGCGGACGACCGGGTCGATCTCATTTAGGTCGCGCTCATTATCTTTCGGGATAATTACGGTTCGAATACCGTGGCGTAATGCAGCCATTGTCTTCTCTTTCAAGCCTCCGATTGGCAGCACACGGCCGCGTAAGGAGATCTCACCGGTCATTGCTACGTCTCGGCGGACCGAAGTTTCCGTCAGAGCGGAAACGATCGCAGTACAGACCGTCACGCCGGCAGAGGGACCATCCTTCGGAACAGCGCCTTCCGGGAAGTGGACATGGATGTCTTTCGTCTTATAAAAGTCCGGCGCGATTCCAAGGGATTGTGCATTTGCGCGGATATAGCTTAGGGCGGCATGGGCAGATTCCTTCATCACATCACCCAGATTACCCGTCAGCTCAAGCTTACCGCTGCCATCCATAACGTTTACTTCCACTTCCAGTGTCTCGCCGCCAACGCTCGTCCAGGCAAGACCGGTCACCAGACCAACCTGATCGCTGCCAGGAAGGCGGTCGGGCAGATACTTTCTGGTGCCAAGGAACTGTTCTACATTACTGCCGGTAACCGTGATCTTCTTAGGCGCATCCTGCGCAAGGATCTGCATGTCTGCCTTACGGCAAATATCCGCAAGTCTGCGCTCCAGGCTGCGGACACCGGATTCCCTTGTGTAGCAATTTACGATCTCGCGGATACCATCATCTGTAATGCGAAGCTGCGCTTTCTTTAAACCGTGCTTATCCAGCTGCTTGGGTAGAAGATGATTTTTGGCAATCATGAGTTTTTCTTCATCCGTATAGGAGCCAAGCTCAATAGTTTCCATACGATCCAACAAGGGGCGAGGAATGGTGTCTACCGTATTGGCTGTGGTAATAAACATGACGTTGCTCAAATCTACAGGGATCTCGAGGAAATGATCGCGGTAAGATTTATTCTGTTCCACATCCAGTACTTCCAGCAAAGCAGCACTGGGATCACCGCGATAATCATTTCCCATCTTATCCACTTCGTCCAAAAGCAGCAGAGGATTATTGGTGCCCGCTTGTGTGATTGCAGTAATGATTCTTCCGGGCATAGCACCCACATAGGTTTTTCTGTGGCCGCGAATGTCCGCCTCATCACGAACGCCACCTAGTGCAATGCGGAACATCTTCCTGTTTAGGCTTTTGGCAATGGAATAGGCGATAGAAGTTTTGCCTACGCCGGGAGGACCAACTAAGCAAATGATCTGAGGCGGCATATGAGGAGCCATATTCCGTACAGCCAAGGTTTCCAGGATCCGCTGTTTGACCTTCTCGAGGCCAAAATGATCTTTATCCAGAATTTTTTGCGCAGCCTGTACATCCACACGTTCTTTGGTGCTCTTATTCCAAGGATATTCCAGGACTGTATCCAGGTAGTTTCGCAGAACCGATGCTTCGGAAGAACCAAAAGGCTGCTTTTTTAAACGTTCCAGGTCCTTTAATAACTTTTGCTCCCAGGTTTGTTCCAGACCAAGCAGAAGAATCTGTCGCTCATATTCGGAAAACTCGGAAACATCGTCGCTCTCGCCGAGCTCCTCACGAATCGCTTTCATCTGCTCGCGCAGATAATAATCTCTCTGGTCCTGGTCAATGTGCGCGCGGGTACGCTCCTGAATATCGGACTCGATCTGCAGCATTTCCATTTCCTGGCGCAGCAAATGGATCACGTGCTCCAAGCGACGTACCGGATTCAGCTGGCAGAGCAGCTTTGCTTTATCCGGATACTCAATACCCGAATTTTGCGCAATACTGTCAGCCACATAGCCGCAGCTGTCCGAGGAAATCATTTTCAGCTGAAAAGACTGAGAAGGCCGCTCGGCAAGCTCCAAGTAGCTTCTGTAAAGGTTATTTGCTTCCCGACGCATGGCACGGGTGCGGAGTTTCTCAACTTCTTCTACTTCCGGAACTTGTTCCACCGTACCGGACAGGTACGGATCAAACTGGGTAAGCTCCGTGATTTTCGCACGGTACAGACCCGTAACAAGAACACGGATATTTTCTCCCTGAGACTTTAGAATCTGGTTAATACGCACAACGCAGCCGACAGGATACAGTCCTGAAAGCTCCGGGTCATCTTCCTCAATTCTTTTTTGTGGGGCCAGAAAAAGAATCTGATCCTTTTTCATGGCTTTGTCCAGCGCTAGTGCGGACTTCACACGCCCTATATCAAAGTGGGTAGTTTGATCAGGGAAAATAACCATACCGCGAAGTGCAAGAACGGGCATTTGCCCTGCGATGATCAAATCACTCATCGAATTCTCCTTTCTTACAAGTTACAAAGAAGAGGGTAGAACCTACCCCCTTCCCTTGTGTATTTCGTTATACCCTGGCGTTGGCTCTGGGATTTTTGTTGTCTCTGACTACTAGGGGGGGATCACCATTCACACACTCCGGTGTAATGATAACCTTATGGATGGACAAGTCAGAGGGGATCACATACATGATCTTGGTCATTGTCTGCTCCATGACAGCGCGAAGACCTCTGGCGCCGATCTGACGGTCAATTGCCTTTTGCGCAATTGCCTCCAGGGCAGCATCCTGGATCTCAAGCTCCACATTGTCCATGCCCATCAATGTCTGATACTGACGAACCAACGCATTCTTAGGTTCTGTCAAAATTCGAATCAGATCTTCCTTTTTCAAGTCCCGTAAGCATGTAAGAACAGGCATGCGGCCAACAAGCTCAGGGATGATGCCGAATTTGAGCAAATCGTCCGGCTCGGCCATGGACAGCAGCTTGCCTACATCGCGCTTTTTTCTGCTTTCAACAGGGGCATCAAAACCAATGGCAGAACGCTCGGTGCGCGCCTCGATGATCTTATCCAGACCGTCAAAAGCACCGCCGCAAATAAAGAGAATGTTGGTTGTATCAATGGGAATCGTGCTCTGCTGGGGGTGTTTGCGTCCACCCTGTGGAGGCACATTGGCAACGGTTCCTTCCAGGATCTTCAGAAGTGCTTGCTGGACACCTTCACCGGATACATCCCGGGTAATGGATGTGTTCTCACTCTTTCGGGCAATCTTATCCATTTCATCAATGTAGATAATGCCGTGCTCGGCACGTTCTACATCAAAATCCGCAGCCTGTAGCAATCGCAGCAAAATATTCTCCACATCATCGCCGACATAACCGGCTTCGGTCAATGTGGTCGCGTCTGCGATCGCAAAGGGTACATCCAGGATCCTGGCCAAAGTTTGCGCAAACAGTGTTTTACCGCTTCCTGTGGGGCCAATTAACAGAATATTGCTCTTTTGCAGCTCTACGTCAGAACCGGCGGACAGATAAATTCGTTTGTAATGGTTATATACCGCAACAGACAGAGCAATTTTGGCATCCTCCTGGCCGATGATATAACCATCCATATAGGCCTTGATCTCCATTGGCGTCGGCAGATGTGCAAGCTTGCCCTGTTCCTGAGTGGATTCCGTTTCGTTTTCATCCTCCAGGATATCCAGACATACCTGAACACAGTCGCTGCAGATATATACGCCGGGGCCGGCGATCAAGCGGGCATTTCCTTCGCTTTTACCGCAAAAGCTGCAGCAAATCTGCTTCTCTTCTTCATTAGACATAAGTTCACCGCCCCTTGATCAATGGCGATCCAGCACTCTGTCAACCAGGCCGAAGGCCATTGCTTCCTGGGCAGTCATAAAATTGTCTCGCTCACAGGCTGCAGTAACCTCTTCCACGCTCTTGCCGGTATTCTCAGCGAGAATGCGGTTCATACGTGCTTTAATAGTTTCCAGCCGCTTCATATGGATCGCCATATCCGTGATCTGGCCCTGCGTACCGGCAGAAGGCTGATGGATCATGATCTCAGCATTTGGCAGTGCCATACGCTTTCCCTTGGTACCAGCGGACAGCAGGAATGCGCCCATGGAAGCTGCCATGCCCACACAGATGGTAGCGACATCGCACTTGATGTACTGCATGGTATCATAGATCGCCATACCGGCAGTTACACTGCCGCCGGGGCTGTTGATATAGAACTGGATGTCCTTATCAGGATCCTGGGCCTCCAAGTACAGCAGCTGTGCAACTACCAGACTGGCGGTGGTGTCATTGACTTCTTCGGACAGGAAAATAATGCGGTCATTCAGCAAACGGGAGAAAATATCATAGCTTCTTTCGCCACGGCTGGTTTGCTCAACAACATAAGGTACAAAACTCATGGTCAGATCTCCTTTCTGGGTTTAACACATTCTAACCATTAAATGGGAAGCTTATTCCTCGGAAGCTTCTTCAGCTTTGGGAGCAACAGCAACAGCAGAGTCCACGATCACGCCGACAGCCTTACGGGTCTCCAGGCTGGCCTTGATCTCATCGGCGGGAACCATGCTCTTGACCTTGTCCAGCTCCAGGCTGTACTGACTTGCAACGGCAGCATACTCTGCTTCCATATCTTCATCGGTGACAGTAATGCCTTCGACCTCAACGATCTTAGCAAGCATCACATTGACCTTAGCCTGCTTTTCGGCAGTAGGACGGAACGCATTACGCATGGTGGAAACATCGCCGCCCATCATCTTAGCGTACTGCTCCATGGAATAGCCGCTCATCTGCAGCTGGTAACCAAAGCGTTCCATCTGATTGTCCAGCTCAGCCTCGATCAGAGCATTGGGCATTTCTACAGTCACATTCTCGGCTGCCTTGTCCACACAAGCCTGCTCAAAAGTGGCATTGACCTGCTTCTGCGCCTGCTCCAGAGCCTTAGCACGGATGTCGGACTTCAGCTCGTCCAGAGTATCGAACTCGGAGACATCCTTGGCGAACTCGTCGTCCTGTTCGGGAACGTTGGTGACACTAACAGAGTTCACCTTAACGTGGAACACAACTGCCTTGCCGGCCAACTCCTTGTGGTAGTCCTCGGGGAAAGTGATATCGATATCCTTCTCCTCACCGGCGGACATGCCGACGATCTGCTCTTCAAAGCCGGGGACAAAAGAACCGGAGCCCAGCTTCAGGTCATGGTTTTCGCCCTTGCCGCCATCAAAAGGAACACCATTATCAAAGCCTTCGAAGTTAATGTTGGCGGTATCACCCATCTGGGCGGCGCGTTCCACGGTCTCAGTGGAGGCAACATTTTGCGCCATGCGGTCCAGCTCAGCCTGGACCTGGGCATCAGAAACGGTAGCTTCGGTCTTTTCCACTTCCAGGCCCTTGTAGTCACCCAGCGTTACTTCGGGGTAAACCTCGGTGGTCAGCGTCAGAGTAACAATGTGATCTTCGCTGATCTGCATATCGGTCAGACTGGGGCGGCCGACCGCTTTGAAATCCTGGCTGGCGATGGCAAAATCGTAGATCTCAGGGAAGATCTCTTCCAGACCATCCTCGTAGAAAACGTGGGCACCGTACATAGCCTCGATCATCTTACGGGGAGCCTTGCCCTTACGGAAGCCGGGGATCATGATGTTCTTACGAGCCTTCATATAGGCCTTGTTCACACCGGACTCCATCAGCTCCTTGTCGATTTCAACAACGACAGTAGCCAGATTGCCGTTTTTTTCAACGTTCTTGATATTCATTGTTTGTATCCTCCTAGAAATATGGCATAATGGCCATTCTTAGATAAATTTGCAACCACGTTATTCTAACAAATAAAGTCCTTTTTGTCCACTCTTTTCTTTAAAAATATTTAAAAATTTTACAAATATTTGAAGTTTAGAAATGGTGGTTATTTTAAAACATAGAATTTTACGATCTGTCATTTCAAAAAGCTGTGCATCATACACAAAAGTACGTTCTGCAAAGGCAAACTTACCCTGTGCGTCCTTGAACAACGGACAAAGGTGCGCGTCTCGTGGCATTTTTCGTTGACTTTACGCTCAAACATGTTATAATACAACATTATATTCCCGTCGGGAAGCAAAGGAGAGACAACATATGAAAAGACTGTCCGCACTCGTTCTCGCATTGGTCATGCTGGTATCCATGACAGCTTGCGCCGCCGATCAAGATGATGGCAAATATGTGATCGGTATCTGCCAGCTGCAGGAGCATCCTGCGCTCGGTGCTGCTACAAAAGGTTTTCAGGATGCTATCATTGATGCATTGGGTGCTGAGAACGTGGTATTTGATCTCCAAATCGCTGCAGGCGAATCCTCGACCTGCACCAACATTGTGCTCGATTTCGTTTCCAGCGAAGTGGATCTGATTCTGGCAAATGCCACGCCTGCGCTGCAAGCTGCTTTTGCAGTAACGGAGGATATTCCGATCCTGGGTACTTCTGTTACGGAATACGGTGTTGCAATGGGCATTCAGGATTTTGACAGCGTCGTCGGTGGAAATGTATCCGGAACGTCTGATCTGGCGCCTCTGGATCAGCAAGCTGCTATGGTCAAGGAATGGTTCCCGGATGCAAAGAACGTGGGTCTGCTGTACTGCTCTGCTGAAGCGAACTCCAAATACCAGGTCGATACAGTTCAGAAGGAACTTGAAAAGCTCGGCTTTACCTGCAAGCAGTACTCCTTCTCTTCTACAAGCGATATGGACCCGGTCACCCGAAAGGCAGCAGCAGAATCTGACGTGATCTACGTACCCACAGATAATGCAGTTGCGGAGTCTACGGGCATCATTGACGGCATCTGCCGCCCTGCCGGTATTCCTGTGATTGCAGGCGAGCAGGGAATCTGCTCCGGCTGCGGTGTGGCTACCCTTTCTATTGACTACTATGATCTTGGTGTGGCAACCGGCAAGATGGCTGTAAAGGTGCTGACGGGTCAGGCAGACATTGCTACAATGCCCATTGAGTATGCGCCGGAATTCAAGAAGCTGTACAATGCTGAAATCTGTGATGCGCTCAACATTAAGGTACCTGAGGGTTATTCCCCCATTGCATGATTACTCGGAAATGGGCGGGATGCAAAATAGCATCTCGCCCATTTTGTATTTTAACTTTTGGAGGCTATGGATAGATGGTAAGTTTACTCAATTCCCTCCCCGGTGCCATTACACAGGGCTTGATCTGGGGTATTATGGCGATGGGAATCTTTATTACCTATAAGATTCTGGATGTGTCGGATTTGACGGTTGACGGATCGTTTTGTACCGGCGGCGCGGTATGTGTTATGCTGATGATCTCCGGCTGGAATGTGTGGGCGGCAATGCTTGGAGCCTTCATCGCTGGTATGCTGGCCGGACTTGTGACGGGTTTCTTTCATACCAAATGCGGCATCCCCGCCATTTTGTCCGGTATCCTCACGCAGCTGGGCCTTTGGTCTGTTAACCTTGCGATCATGGGCATGAAATCAAATCAGGCGATCAATGTCAACGAGTACGACCTCCTGGTTTCTTTGCGTTATCTGACCGATGTTGCCAAGGGAGCCCGTCCTTTTTACATGTACCCCATGCTTACGATCGGTCTGTTCACTGTCGTGATCATTGCAGTTTTATATTGGTTCTTCGGCACTGAGCTGGGTGCCTCTATCCGCGCAACCGGTGCAAACAGCAACATGGCACGCGCCCAAGGCATTAACACCAATTTCAATAAGGTTTTAGGCTTGATGATCGCCAACGGCCTGGTCGCACTGTCCGGTGCATTGCTGAGCCAGTATCAGGGTTTTGCCGAGAGTAATATGGGCAGAGGCGCGATCGTAATCGGACTGGCGGCAATCATTATCGGCGAGGTGACCTTTGGCAGAATTTTCCGTAATTTTGCTCTCAAGCTTCTGGCTGTCAGCCTGGGCTCGGTAATCTACTATATTGTAATTCAGGCAGTTATCAGTCTGATGGATATCAACTCCAACTATCTGAAGCTTATTTCCGCATTGGTCGTCGCACTGTTTCTGGCCATTCCCTATTGGAAGAATCTGCACACCCATGCGAGGATCAGGAAGGAGCGCAACCATGCTTAAGCTGGAGAATGTTTACAAGATCTTTAACGCAGGGACTGTGAATGAGAAAGTCGCTTTGAAAGGGTTGAATCTTGAGCTAAAAGAGGGCGAGTTCGTCACGGTGATCGGCGGCAACGGTGCTGGCAAAAGCACTATGCTGAACAGTGTAGCCGGAGTATTTGGCATTGATTCCGGCAGAATTCTGATTGGCGGCGTGGATGTTACCTTACTTCCGGAATATAAGCGGGCTAAATTTATCGGACGAGTATTCCAGGATCCCATGATGGGTACCGCTGCTACCATGCAAATTGAAGAAAATCTGGCATTGGCCGCCAGAAGAGGAAAAACAAGGACTCTGCTTTCCGGGATCACAAAAGCCGATCGGGAGTTCTACAGGGAGCAGCTGAAAATTCTGGATCTTGGCTTGGAGGATCGGATGACGGCCAAGGTAGGTCTCCTGTCCGGCGGTCAGCGGCAGGCATTGACCCTTCTCATGGCAACACTACAGCAACCCAAACTGTTACTCCTGGACGAGCATACGGCTGCGTTGGATCCGAAGACAGCGGCCAAGGTACTGGACGCGACACAGCGGATCGTAGAGAAGTCCGGATTGACTACCTTAATGATCACACATAATATGCGTGATGCGATCACCTACGGAAACCGCTTGATCATGATGTATGATGGTCATGTTGTAGTAGATGTATCCGGTGAGGAAAAGAAGAATCTCACAGTCGAACAGCTCCTGGGGTTGTTCAGCCGCGCAAGTGGCTCCGATGAGGCTAATGATAAGCTTCTTCTTTCATAACCAAACCTCCCCCCGACTTTGTCGGCAGCAGTTTTTATAGAATTCTAACGGGCTGGAATTGAATACGATCAGCAGATACAAGATGATAATCAATACCGTCCCAGATCCCCTCCATAGCCAGGCCATGACTGCCACCATGCAGATGACCGTAATAGCAACTGCGAACCTGATATTTGACAAGAAGATCTAAAATAGGCTCACAGGTATAGCCTTTATAGCGGGGTGGATAGTGCAGAAATACGATCTTGGGCACATTCCCTGCTGCCTTCAGCGATGCTTCCAGGCGCAAGAGCTCGCGCTTGAAAACTTTTTCGTCATGCTGTCCGCTGCGCTCCTCCTCAAAAAACCAGCCCCGGGTACCGCAGATCGCCACATTCTCATAAAAATAGCAGTTATTGTTGAGAATATACTGATCAGAAAATTGGTTTTCACGGCAAAATTCGTAGAATTTACTAGCTGTACTCCACCAATAGTCATGATTCCCTTTTAGAATAATTTTTCTGCCTGGGATCCGGTCGATCCAAGCAAAGTCCGGATAGGCTTCTTTTAAATCAAGAGCCCAGGACAGATCTCCCAGCAACACAGTAGTATCTGCAGGCGTGATCACAGACATACCCTGTTTAAGTTTTTCCATATATCCGGTCCAGCTGCCACCAAAAATATCCATTGGTTTGGGAGCTCCAAGGCATAGATGCAGGTCGCCGATCGCGTATAAAGCCATAGATCCTCCTATTTGGCATTAACGATTGTTTCTCAATTCATCCATAGGGATACCGACTGCACTGCGTTCGGACATCAAGAGCGTAACCCTGCTCTCCCCTACCGCAGCTCTGACATCCTGTAAGCCTGCGAAAGCCAACGCAACACTGGAATCCAGCAGATATGCGGCATTGCCGTAGGTACTGCGGATCATATCCGCTACCCTGCGGCTGCTGACCACGCAGGCCCGGAAACCGTGGCAAAGCTCGGTCAAGCGAAGTTCGTTCAGACTGTAACTTCTCCCCTGCTGGCAGCAGTTCAGATAGCGCTGCACCTCGTCATGGCCAAAAACGGAGTAGATTAACCGCTCCAAATCATAATGAATATGATCCGTATCCATAGAAGTGGCTGTTTGGAAGACACCGCTGCGTAAAAAATCCCAAAACCTACTGCTATTAAGACTAACACAGATGACATTTCCTATGGGAAGACCCATTTTTCTGGCATACCAGCAAACCATTGGTAAGGAAAAGTCACTGGCATCAACTGAAATATCCAGCTCCTGGCCAGCCTCCAGAATTCCTTGTTTGCGCATCTGGCTGTACACGCCAAACAAGACGGAAATGCGCACTGCCATCCAGGCCCACTGTGTGGGAGCCGTTATTTCTTGCCTGCCGTGGATTCGAGAGGACAGATTTCGTACAATCCGAGCAAAATCACGATCTGGGTTATGCCACTGCTCCGCAATATAAATCTTTCGATTCAGAGGAACCAGCCGCACAGGGTACCTTCCAATACAAAAATCAACATCCCATCCATCCAGCCTGGCTGAGAAAAACAGATTCAAAATAGATGCGATGCACTGTCCAAATGACTGCTCAACCAGAGAGGACAACTCATCCGGTGAAATGACAGGCAAGTGCATGGGAACAAAACAACCCCCATCGCTGCTGCGGTCATGACTCAGTACATGATAGGCAGTGAATGATTCTACTTTATTTCGTGTGGTTACATACAGCACTTTTTCATCACCCCAAGGGCATTATTCCAGAAAATATTGCGGAGTATGTCTTCATTCAGGCCATGCTCCATCAGCTTCGCAGCGAGCTTCGGGTAGTCCTGAACACCATCAAAGCCCTTAGGCAACACTTCGCAGCCGTCCAGATCACCGCCCAGAGCGATATGGGTAGCATCCGGATCCAGCTCCATAAAATGCAGAAAATGGCTGCAAGCGGTATCCAGATCCGGTTCGGAGCCAACAAAGGGTGCACACTGGTTAAATCCTGCTACGCCGCCGGTCGAACAGATAGCTCGGAACATATCATCTGTCAGATTGCGGCTCACATCACAAACTGCTCTGCTGTTGGAATGGGATGCCACGATAGGGGCCTGCGTGATATCCATAATATCCCAAAAACCTTCATCGCTAATATGGCTGACGTCAATGAGCATGCCCAGCCGCTGGGCCTCTTTCACATATTCCCTGCCCTGGTCAGTTAATCCGCCGCCGGTTCTATGGGAGCCTGTGAGCGGATTCTTTTCGTTCCAGCCAAGTGTGGTAATGCGGAAGCCGGCAAGATACAGATCCTGCAGAAGTGCGGGATCATAACCAAATCCGGCAGGACCTTCAATGGTCAGCACCGCAGACATTTTGCCATTTAGGCGATTATTTTCAATGTCTTCGACGCTGTAAGCTTGGGTGATCCAATCGTGATTACGTTCCAGTTCGCCTCGGATCTTATTGATCTCTTTCTCAAATACATCCTCGGGTGTGCCCATTTTCCAGTCTGTCATGTATGGCGTGGTGAAGCAGGCGAAGCACTGACAGTAGCCTGGCAGCGTTTTTGCACGCTCCAGATCAATGTGCAGGTGGTTCTTTCGCAGGCTGTGACAACCCTGTGACTTGTCGCCAATGAGGGCCAGAGCGGTATCGCAGTGCAGATCAAAAACGGGAAAATTCATGTAAATGCATCCTCCATATGGTTGATGACAGGGCGTCTGGTTTCTACACCCTGTGGGGCATAAATCTCGATCACATCAAAGCGAGGCTGTAAATCGGTTGGGTTTTGTGATAAGTACATTTGTGCAGTTGTGCGGATCCGATTTTGTTTATGAAAATCTACAAACTCATAGGCTTTTGCAAATGCATCGGACTTTCTGAGCTTCACTTCTACAAAGACAAGGTGCGTTTTGCTGGCAACGATCAGATCAATTTCACCATAGCGGCATCGGTAACCGGAGGCGATCACCCGATATCGCTTTTTTCTTAAATACTCGGCCGCCATGGCTTCCCCCCAGGCACCGGCAAGATTATTTCGTCCCATAAAACTTTTTCAAGAAGGTAGTGCGGTGGATCGGGCAATGGCCATGCTGGGCGATCGCCGCGTAGTGCGCTTTCGTACCGTAGCCTTTGTGGATCTCAAAGCCATACTGTGGATACTGCTTTGCCATTTCGAGCATATGATCGTCACGGGTTACTTTGGCCAGAATAGATGCCGCAGCAATGCTGGCGCTTAAGCTATCGCCATGTACCACCGTCTGCACCGGCAATCCAAAATCCCTTGCGCGATTGCCGTCGATCAAGGCAAGCTCCGGCTTGACAGGCAACCGGGAGATCGCACGTTCCATAGCCAGGTATGTGGCCTGCAAAATATTGATCTCATCAATTTCATTGTGATCAGCAAAGGCAACTGCCCAGGCGATGGCTTTCTCCTGGATCTGCGGATACAGCTCTCTTCGCTGTTTATCGGAGAGCTTTTTGCTGTCATTCAGTCCGGATATCTCCACATTAGGTGGTAGAATTACCGCTGCCGCGCACACGGGACCGGCCAAAGGCCCTCTGCCGGCTTCATCGACACCACAGATCAGTCGGATTCCCTGCTGATAGTAGCTGTTTTCAATATCCCACATGCTCATACGGTTTCCTCCGGCTCTTCCAGGGTAAATTTACCCAGTTTTCCGCTGCGGTACTCATCGACTAAAACCTTAGCCATCCGCTCTGTATGGATCTCACCTCGTGAGAGAAGATAGCCTCGCTTGCGTCCCGCTTCTTCCAGAAGTTCATAACCAGGCGCTTCTTCCGGCATATCGATCCCGTAACGCTCTTTCAGCGTCTGAGGATAGCGGCGGTGCAGCAGCTCCATCAGTCGGCAGGCCAGTTCCTCCAAATCGATCACGTCTTCTTTGACTGCACCGGTATAAGCGAGCATCAAGCCAACTTCCGGATCATCGAATTTGGGCCACAGGATACCGGGCGTATCCAAAAGCAGCAGGCCGCTGTCTACATTGACCCACTGCTTTCCTCGTGTAACACCGGGACGGTTTTCTGCCTTAGCGCCCTTTCTGCCTGAGATCTGATTGATCAGTGTGGATTTACCAACATTGGGGATTCCTACAACCATCACGCGCATAGGGCGTTTCATTCCTCTGGCCGCATCACGATCCAGCTTTTCTTTTAAAATAGCCCGAACAGCTGGCTCAAATTCTGCAATACCGCGTTTTGTCTTGCAATCGGTAGCGATGGCGGCCATACCTTTGGCGCGAAAATGGGTCTGCCAGCGTTTGGTTGCCGCAGGATCAGCCAGATCCATACGGTTTAGGATCACGATTCGGGGTTTCCCTGCGCAGATCGTATCAATATCCGGATTGCGGCTGGCTGAAGGGATACGAGCATCCACGATCTCGCAGACAGCATCCACCTGCTTCAGATCCGCTTCGATCTGACGTCGGGTTTTTGTCATGTGGCCCGGATACCACTGTATATTCATTTTATCCTGCTGCATAGTTGAGCGCTCCAATTCTGGAATAATCTCTGGGGATGGTATCCTTGTTTGTGCCCGGGAAAAACAGAAAGATCGCTTTTCCAATGATCTCCCTGCAATCGATCAAGCCGATCTCCTTGCTTCTGCTGTCCAGGGACTTACCGCGGTTATCACCAAGGACGAACACACAGCCCTCATCCACAGTCAGTGGGAATTGCATGCCTTCTTCATCCGTGGTCGGTGTTAGGGTGTATGGCTCATCCAATGCGATCCCGTCTACATATACAATGCCTTTTTCAAAGTCAATATCCACAGTTTGATGTTCCACGGCGATCACACGTTTCACAATGGGTTCGCCATCATCAAAGCTGTCTTTACTGACAACTACGATGTCACCGCGTTTCGGTGTATGATAGAATGTACTGCTCAGCAAGAGCAGATAATCACCATCCATGAGCGTATGATTCATAGAGGTACCGGAAACAACCACGATCCTAAATATAAATAAAAGTGCCACAAGGACAACTGCCAGCAAATAAACAAGATCGTGGAAATAAAGAATAACGGATTTCCAAAAACTTTGCGGAGATTGACGTTCAACTTGATCTTCCAGACAGTCATGTCTATTGGGATCCGAGCGGTTTGCTTCATATTTTCCTCGTTTCATCTCAGCACCTCCTATCGAGAATGAGATACGTTTCTATCATTATACACAATTTGATGGAATAAGAAAAGTAGAAAAATAAAAAAAGAGGGGCTTGCCCCTCTTTTTTTATAAGCTCAAGATTAGACCTTCTCCTTGATCTTAGCAGCCTTGCCAAAGCGGCCACGCAGGTAGTACAGCTTCGCACGGCGAACCTTACCCTTGCGGACAGTCTCGACCATAGCTACGTTGGGAGAATGAACGGGGAAAACCTTCTCACAGCCAACACCGTAGCTGATACGGCGAACAGTGATGGTCTCACCGATGCCACCATGCTTGCGAGCAATGATGGTGCCCTCGAAAACCTGAATACGCTCACGAGAGCCTTCCTTGATCCGCACATGCACACGAACAGTGTCGCCAACCCGCATCTCGGGCAGCTCGGGCTTCATGTACTGGCTGGACAGTGCCTTTACCAAATCCATATCTTTGTCCTCCTTAATATTAGGCGTTCATGCAGTGTATTTGCTCCGGCGATATGGTTCCCGGCACCGCAGAGGACTCACCTTGTTTTCAGACCGATGTATTATAGCATGGTATATTGCAAAAATCAAGTAGTTTTTTCCTAAAAAGTACAAACTTCTTACTAAACTTTTTCACACAGCACTTGATTTTCTTCAAGATTCGTTATAACATATTACAAAAGGTAACAAGCCAAAACAGTATTGCGGAGGAATTGCTATGCGGAAACGGGCAAACCGTTTGCTGATACTATATGTCTTGATCCTGGCAACGGTGTTGTCTGCCGTACCTATTGTATACGCAACACCCATGGATCATCCGAATACATATCAAAACACCGGCAATATGCGTGCCGACATTATCGGCGTTGCGCTTACCCAGGTTGGCTATTATGAAGGTACGAACAATGACACAAAGTACGGCGTATGGTACGGGCGGAACAATTTAGGTTGGTGTGGTATGTTTGTTGCCTGGTGCGCAGACCAAGCAGGCATTCCCAAGAGTATCATTCCCAAAAACGGCACCACCAATCCGGCAGATTTCAAGGTAAAGGTCTACTCCGGAAAGGATTACCGTCCCCAGCAGGGCGATTTGTTTTTCAGCAAGAGCGACAGCGGCTATTCCCACGTGGGACTGGTTTACTATCTAGATGGAGATTACTTTTATACCGTAGAGGGCAACACCTACAGTCAAGGCCCCGATGGCGTATATATTCGAAGCCGGAAGATTGCGGATTATGATTTTGGCGTGCCAAACTATCCGGACGGAGCACAACACAACTATCAAGTCGGCTACGAAACAGAGCATCCCCACAAGGAATACTACAAATGCAACCACTGCGGCGATCAATACTACACCGGAAAAACCCAGGCCTCTGACAATTGCAGGGAATGCATTGTTGCTAACTGCAGCCATAGCTACGGAAGCTGGAGCTCCGCCGGCTCAAACCAGCATTCGCGCAGCTGCACCAAATGCGGAAAAAAGGAGACTGTCAACCATACTTGGAATACTGGTACGGTCACAAAACAGCCCAGCTGTGCCGGGTCTGGTAAAAACAAGCAGAACTGCACAGCCTGCTCTGCAACACGTACCGTTTCGATACCAGCACTGACCACCCATAACTACGGAGCATGGGAATATGCGGACGATGGTCAGCACATCCGCAGCTGCCAGAATTGCGCGAAGAAAGAAACAGCAGCCCATATCGCTGCCAGCACATGGACCACGGATGAGAACGCACACTGGTATCCCTGCACCGAATGCGGTGGTCGAATTCAAGAAGAAATACACAGCTTTGCCCCGGAGTGCGATGCACCTTGCAGTATATGTGGCTTTTTGCGAGAGAATGGCCATAGGTACAGCACTGTTTGGGAAACTGACCGTGACAAGCACTGGCACAACTGTGAGGTCTGCGGTACCCCAAGCACAGAATCCGCGCACATGTACGACAATTCCTGCGACGGAATTTGTAACACCTGCGGTTATGATCGGCAAGCAAAACACACCTTCTCTACCGAACTTCACAGTGATGCCACTGGGCACTGGAGTGAATGTATCCTATGTGGCATTGCAGCAGAAGTCCAGCCCCACGAGGCGGGTGCCGCGGCAACAGAGGAGCATCCGCAGCTTTGCACTGTTTGTGGCTGTGAGCTTGCACCTAAGCTAGTCCACAGCCATGACTACAAGCCAACAGCCGACAACGCACTCTCCCACAGCATGATCTGCGATTGCGGTGCGCATCTGGAGGCTCAGCCGCACTCTTTGGATATAACCGCTTTACGCTGCAGTATTTGTGGGTACGAGCCCATTGAATCATTGCCGAGTCTGATCCTGCTGTGCGCTGTACCGGTGAGCGCACTTCTATTTGGCTTAGTCCTATTGATTCATTGGTTGAAAAGAAGATTCCGGTAAACATAAACCATGAAATAATCACAATGAAAAGCAGAAGAAGTATGCGCTTCTTCTGCTTTTTTGCCATAGCATGTAATTGTAGGATTTTGAAAATCGGCCAAACTTACTCCATTTCCACACCCGCAAGGGGTGCTCTATGGAGCAAGAGATTATCCAATGGCCTAAAAACATGCCACCGGCAGGTTTTCTTAACGGCCTTTCGAATCCAGACACGATAAAAAATAAGATGACCACAATTGTGGTCATCGGATTTTTGGTCGGAGTGTCGGGATTCGAACCCGAGGCCTCTTGGACCCGAACCAAGCGCGATACCAAACTTCGCCACACCCCGATAGCGAGAAATATTATAATGAACTTTCATAAGATTGTCAAGTCTAGAAACACTTTTTCCCTGTGGTCTTTCCAATATGCTGACTGAATACTCTAAGATAAGGAGTGATGATATGAGCTACAGCATTCAATACGGCCCCAATGAGCCGCCAAAACCAAAAACAAGGCAGCAAACCCATATCGCATGGCTGATTGCAGCCGTGCTGATTCCTACACTGCTTTTGACCATGGGGAGGATTCCTAAGGAGACGGCAGATCTAACCGAAGCTTTGTTTCCCTGGGAGCAAGAATATGTCCGTGAAGCCCTTTCTGTTTTTTCAGATTCTATCCGTTCGGGAAATAGTTTTAAAGATGCGGTGACAACGCTGTGTACACAGATATTGGATGGTGAGGGATCTGCGCAGTAGCCATTATTTTCATATAAGCAGTTCGTTTTTTGTATATATTTCCGTGTTATTACTGACACTGCCGCTGCGGTGGATGATCAGCCTGTGCTTTTGTGCCGTTTTTCATGAGCTCTTTCACATTCTTAGTGCGAAAATGATGGGGATTTCTATAAAAGGAATTTGGATCACACCGTGCGGTGCCAGAATCTATACCCAGCCTATGTCAGCGGTGCAAGAGCTAATATGTGCATTGGCAGGGCCGATAGGTGGACTGTTGCCGGGGCTGCTACTGCGTACTTTCCCGCAGATGGCATTGATCGCACTGCTGCTGACCTTTTATAATCTACTGCCGGTCTATCCTGCGGATGGAGCCAGGGTGCTGCGGTGCGGTTTAGCGCTGTTTCTACGGGATGAACTGGTTCAAGGAATTTGTCTATGGATAGAACGACTGGTACGATGCATGATTTTACTGCTCGGGCTTTACGGCTGCCTGTTCCTAAGACTGGGAATCTTCCCTCTCGGATTGTCTATTGCGCTGGCAATGCGCGGAAAGATGGAAAAACTCCTTGCAAATGGGCGTGAAAGGAAGTACAATATACCCACTATAGATTAAGAGGTAGCATTATGACCGACTTACTGCAAAGGATCCTCCCTACGGTGCAAAAGCCTGCGCGCTATACCGGTGGAGAGTACAATGAGATTAAGAAAGACCTGTCGCAGGTTCGTGTGCGGGTGGCATTCTGTTTTCCGGACACTTATGAGATCGGCATGTCCAATGTAGGTATGCGGATCCTCTATGGTGTTATGAATGAAATGGAAGGTGTCTGGTGTGAGCGTGTGTTTGCGCCCTGGTCAGATATGGAAGATGCCATGCGCAAGCATGATCTTCCGCTTTGGTCATTGGAAAGCCAGAATGCAGTAAAGGATTTTGACATGATCGCCTTTACCATCGGCTACGAAATGTGCTATACAAATATTCTGAACATGCTTCGCCTGGCCAAGATCCCGCTACACGCCAAGGATCGGGAAGAACTCAAGAATATCGTGTTTGCCGGAGGTGTATGCGCCTTTAATCCGGAACCTTTGGCGGAGTTTGTAGACTTCTTTTCCCTGGGCGAAGGCGAAGAGAGCACCAAGGAGATCGTAGCGCTGTACGATCGCGCTAAGGCCGAGAACTGGACAAAAGAACACTTTTTAAAGGAAGTTTCTGCTATCCCGGGCGTCTATGTTCCCTCTTTCTACACACCGGAATATGACGAGGATGGGACGTTGGTGAAGTTCACCGCTTCCGAAGGTGCTCCGGCTGTGATTACTAAGCGGATCGTGGAGGATCTGGATGCCGCCTACTTCCCTACCAAGATGATCGTGCCTTCCACCGAGATCGTCCATGACCGTGCAAATTTGGAAGTATTCCGTGGATGTATCCGTGGATGCCGCTTCTGCCAGGCAGGTTTTTCCTGCCGCCCTGTGCGGAAGAAAAGTGCTGATGTACTCTACCGGCAGGCAAAAGAGATCCTTGAGGATTCCGGCATGAACGAGATCACCTTGTCAAGCCTTTCTACCTCCGATTACCGGGAATTAAAAGAGCTGACCGATGCTATGATCCCCTACTGCTCAGAAAACAGGATCAACCTTTCTGTTCCATCTCTGCGAGCGGACAACTTCTCCAGAGAACTGATGCTGAAGCTGCAGACACTGCGAAAGAGCGGTTTGACCTTTGCGCCGGAGGCAGGTACCCAAAGACTGCGTGATGTGATCAATAAGAATCTGACGGAAGAGGAGATCCTCTCCAGCTGCGCCATCGCCTTCTCCGGCGGGTGGAATAACGTAAAGCTCTATTTTATGCTGGGGCTTCCGACAGAGACTGATGAGGATGTGCTCGGAATTGCTGAACTGGTGTATAAGATCATCCAGACCTGGAAGGAGCATGCTACAAACAAAAAACGTGGACTTCGGGTACATGTTGCCACAGCTTTCTTTGTTCCGAAACCGCACACACCCTTCCAGTGGGAAAAGCAGATCGAACCCGAAGAATATCTGCGCAGATGTAAGCTGCTTAAAAGCCACTTCTATTCCAAGAGCATTGAGTATAATTACCATGCACCGGATCTGAGCCGACTGGAGGCTGTTTTTGCCCGGGGTGACCGCAGAGTGGGCGCTGTGATCGAAAAGGCGATGGAATTGGGTGCACGCCTCGACGGCTGGGATGAGCACTTCTCCTATCAGACATGGCTGGATGCATTTGATGCGTGCGGTATTGACCCGGACTTCTATACCGTTCGGGGTTACGGTGAGGAAGAATTGCTGCCGTGGGATCCTTTTGATGTAGGTGTCAGTAAGTGTTTTCTGTTAAAAGAACGCCGAAAAGCTTACGAAGCCATTGTAACACCGGATTGCCGGCAAGGCTGCAGCGGATGCGGTGCCAATCGTCTCTTAAAGGAGGTGCACTGCGATGGCTAGACTGCTATTTGAAAAAACCGGACGGGCGATCTGGATCTCCCATCTGGATCTTATGCGTCTGTTTCAACGTGCCTTTCAGCGTGCCGGTCTGAATCTAAAGCATACACAGGGCTTTAATCCGCGGCCTTCCGTGTCCATTGCCCTTCCCCTTTCCGTGGGAACGTCCAGCTGCTGTGAGCTTCTGGATTTCGACCTGGAGGGTGAAGCTCCGGGTACGGAGCAAATCCGCGAACAGTTGAATGGAGCTTTGGTTGACGGTATCCGGGTGCTGCAGGTGTACGAAAATGGAAGAAAACTGAAGGAGCTTTCGTTGCTTTCCTGCGAGCTAACGCTGGAATATGACAGTGGAATCGGAATAGAGGCGGCAGATGCGATCAAAGTGTTATTTACACAGCCGACACTGCTTGTAGCAAAGAAGAGTAAAAACGGGCCTGTTGAACAGGATATTATTCCAATGATCAGGGAATTTTCCGTAGTGGAGGCACGATCCAATGAGGTCCGGCTGCAGGCGCTGGTATGCTGTCAGAACCCCTCACTGAATCCTGTGCAGATCGCCGCTGCCATTGAACGATTTTTGCCTCCATATAAGCCTGATCATGTTGTGACAAAGCGTCTGGAAATCTTTGACGGGCAAAAGAAACTATTCAGATAACAAGGAGTTTACGATTATGGATACCAATGAGATCATTTTGGAAGAATGCCCCATGTGCCGCGGCACCGGCATGATCATGCACGAGGGCGGCTGGAACGTTCAAGTAGAATGCGCTGACTGCGGCAGTCATACCGTATATGTGGAATACGAGAATGATGTACAGAAGGTGGAAGCAGAAAAGGCTGTTGCCCGTCTTTGGAATCTGGGCAAGGTCATTAAATCAAATATTGGAGAATAAACGAGCATGGATCTGAAAGAAAAGAAGATCGTCTTTTTAGGCGACAGCATTACAGACGGATCTGTTGCATCCTGCGTAGAAAACGCATACTGGAATGTCCTCGCTCGCAATACCGGGGCGAAACGCTTTGGCTACGGTATCGGTGGTACCCGGATCGCGAAACAGATAAACCCCTCTTCCGAAAGTATTTATGATCGATTTTTTGGCAGTCGGGTTGATGAGATGATCGAAGATCCGGACATTGTGGTGGTATTTGGTGGAACCAATGACTTCGGCCACGGCGACGCGCCATTCGGTGATCATTCTGACAGAACAGAAGACACTTTCTGCGGTGCTTTGCACCTGCTGATGGAAAAGCTGATCAACCGCTATCCTGCTGCTATGATCGTGTTCATGACGCCTCTGCATCGTCTGAGTGAAGACAACAACGTTGCCAACGAGCTTGGCATACGCGCCAATGGAACGCTGAAACGCTACGTCGATGCCATCATCGAAGCTGCGGCTTACTACGGTATTCCTGTATTGGATCTATACCGCACCAGCGGAATGCAACCTCGGATCCCCGTGATCCAGGAGCTGTATATGCCCGATGGTTTGCACCCCAACGATGCAGGACATGCCAGACTGGCAGCTCGGGTGGAAGGCTTCTTGAAGTCACTGTAAAAATTTATCAAAGAATTTAGGTTTTTTAAAAAATAATGCTTGCATTTTTCGGCAATGTGTGCTATTATACTCAAGCGCTAAGGAAACGCAAGCATAAATCCGGGTGTGGCGAAGTTTGGTATCGCGCTTGAATGGGGTTCAAGAGGCCTCGAGTTCGAATCTCGACACTCGGACCATTAAGGTGCTGTCTCAAAATGATTTGTAAAAATCATAAGAGGCAGCACCTCTTTTCGTTTGCAAAAGTCTCAAACTGTGGATAAAAAGTCGAAAAAACAGCGCACTTATCCTGAGGGGCAGGTTTTGCCTCTCAAGAAAGTGTG
>JAZUQE010000148.1:0-5113 GCA_045605575.1 Faecousia sp.
TTAACTGACAAATGAATAACATTCGACCTGCTTTTTCTAAGGAGAAATCTATGAAATGCCAGGCGTTAGGGTCAAGCCGGAAACAGCTTGGCCTCCCAGTGCGGTAAGAATGTGATGGATACATGATAGGGACGGTTTTGCTTTGCGACCGCCCCTGGTACGACTGCACTTTTTTGCAGTCGTTTTTTGTTTTTGTAGTTGCAATCAGGTTGTCTTGGAGGTTTACTATGCTCAGTGTGAAAACGCCGGAAGAGGTTCTGGCTCTGATAAAAAACGAATTCACTCCTATGGCAGAAATGGAGACCGTTTCTCTGTCCTCTGCCATGGGCAGAACACTGGCAGAAGATATCGCAGCATCGGAGTATGTGCCAGATTTTAACAGATCCACAGTGGATGGATATGCTGTGCGGGCCAGTGATACCTTTGGTTGTACCGATGCGATACCTTCCATTCTCCCTTTACAAGGCGAGGTGTTAATGGGTCAGGGTGCAGCATTTGTTTTGGACAGCGGGTGCTGTGCGGCGGTCCCCACCGGTGGCGCAGTGCCAGAAGGCGCTGACAGTGTGGTTATGCTGGAATACACCGAGGATTATGGTGACGGTACCATCGGTGTGTTGAAATCTACCGCTCCCGGGCAAAATATGATCTTTCGGGGCGATGATGTTTATCCCGGCAAGGCGATCCTTCAAAAAGGCAGAGTTCTTTCATCCCAAGACATCGGCGCGTTGGCTGCCATTGGCCGGGTTCAAGTGCCTGTTGTCAAGAAGCTGACTGTGGGTGTGCTCTCTACCGGAGACGAGCTTGTGTCACCGGATGTTAAACCCGGTCCCGGGCAGATTCGGGATGTGAACAGCCCTATGCTGGAAGCTTTGTTGACAAGTTTCGGCGTGAATGTAATTAGCTATGGTATTGTAGTAGACGACGAAGCACTACTGCGGGAAACCATAGAAAAAGCCATCGCCCAGTGTGATGCTGTACTGCTGTCCGGTGGAAGCAGCGTAGGTGTAAAGGACGCTGCTTGCCGAATTATTGAGTCTATGGGTAGCCTTTTGCTGCATGGTATTGCCATCAAGCCAGGCAAGCCTACTATTTTAGGTAAGACAGGGAACAAACCGCTGGTCGGTCTGCCCGGCCATCCTGTAGCGGCTTATTTTATCACAAAGCTGTTTGTTCTGCCCTTGTTATCACAGCTTATGGGAAGAACCGAAGAGGTTCACACGACTACAGCAAAGATTACGGAAAATATAAGTGCTAACCACGGCAGAGCCCAGTATCACTGTTGCCGTTTAGAGCGCAGGGGTGAGGAACTTTATGCATACCCTATCCGGGGAAAATCCGGATTGATCACCACACTGGCCGGTACCGATGGCTATTTCTGTATCGACAGAGATTGTGAAGGATTGCCCCAATTTGCAGAAATTCAAGTTACGATCACACAAGGAGATTGATTCTATGGGATTTGCGTATTTAACCAATATTCCTTTGGAAAAAGCAAGGGAAGACTATATCGAGTTGATGAAAAGCCATGGCTATGGCCCTAAGACGGAAGTAATTCCTGTGTGGGATGCCTGTGGACGGGTCACCGCCCATGCGGTCTATGCCCACATTTGCGCGCCCCACTACGCTGCCAGCGCTATGGACGGTGTTGCGGTAAGCGCCAGAGACACCTTTGGTGCAACGGAAACAACCCCGATTCAGCTGCAGCCCCATCAATATATCGTGCTGGATACCGGTGATCCCATCCCCGAAAACTGTGATGCTGTGATCATGGTGGAAGATATCGTCAAAAACGAAGATGGCTCCATCACCATCCACGACGCTGCAGCTCCATGGCAGCATATCCGCCAGATCGGTGAAGACATCTGTGCCGGAGAAATGATCCTTTCTTCTCATATGCCGGTTTCACCTGCTGCCATTGGTGCAATGATTGCCGGCGGTGTGCTGGAGGTGGAAGTGATCCGAAAGCCGGTCGTGGGCATCATCCCCACCGGTGATGAGATCGTTCCTCCCTGTACTGATCCCAAACCGGGCGATATATTGGAATTCAACGGATCTATCTTCTCCTCTATGGTACGCCAGTGGGGTGCCGAAGCAAAAGTTTACCCCATCGTTCCCGATAAATTTCAGCTGATTAAAGATGCTGTGGCGCAAGCAGCCGGGGAATGTGATCTTGTAATTCTAAACGCAGGTTCTTCTGCTGGCCGGGAAGACTATTCTGCGCAGGTCATCCGAGAACTCGGTGAAGTGCTGTACCACGGTATTGCCATGAAACCCGGCAAACCTGCTATTTTGGGCTGTCAGGGTTCTACACCTATTTTGGGTGTACCCGGTTATCCCGTTTCCGGTATTATCGTCATCGAGCAACTGCTGAAGCCCTTGATTGACCATTGGATGAAGGTGCCTGCTGCACCCAGTGTATATGCCAAAGCAATTCTCACCCGCCCGGTTGTATCGGGTCTCAAATACCAGGAATTTGTCCGTGTGCGCCTGGGCTATGTGGGTGACAGATTGATGGCATCCCCTCTGAGCCGCGGCAGCGGTGTGGTTTCTTCTTTCATGAAGGCCGATGGCATTCTGGAAGTACCCCAAGGTCTGGAGGGCTATGAGGCAGGCAGTGAAGTTGCTGTCCGGCTGCTTTGCTCCGAAGAAAAGCTGAAAAATACGGTTGTTGTCATCGGCAGCCATGACCCCTTGCTGGATGAACTGGGCGATATGCTACATGTTGCTGATTCCAGTGTTTACATGGCATCCTCTCATGTAGGTTCCATGGGCGGTATCATGGCTATACGCCGTGGGGAAGCCCATGCTGCAGGCTGCCATTTACTGGATACCGTCACCGGTGAATACAACCTCTCCTTTATCCACAAGTATTTCCCCAACGGCGGCGTGAAGCTGATCCGCTGTGTGGGCCGTCAGCAGGGCATGAGGGTGGCTAAGGGCAATCCTTTGAATATCCAAAAGTTTTCTGACATTGCACGGGAGGGCATCCGCTATGTCAACCGTCAGAAAGGTTCCGGTACCCGCATTCTGGCAGATTATCTGTGCAGCCAAGAGAATCTGGATACTGCCGCTATTTACGGCTATGACCGGGAAGAACTGACCCACACCTCCGTGGCAGCACAAATCGTCAGCGGCAGCGCTGATGCCGGCATGGGTATCTACTCTGCTGCAAATCTGTACGGACTGGACTTCATTCCGATCTGCATTGAGGAATATGATCTGCTGATTCCGGACCATGCGTGGGATACGCCTCAGATCCAGCAGATGATTGCTACCATGAAGAGCGACGCTTTCAAAGAGAAGATTCTCTCTTTAGGTGGTTATACCGTAGAAGGTTGCGGCGAGATTATTCCGTTGGACTGACTGGAACTGCTTAACATCGCTAAAATGATGAGGTGACTTTATGATTGATCGGCTGGGCCGTGATATTACCTATCTCCGTATTTCTGTTACGGATAAATGCAACCTGCGCTGCCGGTATTGTATGCCGGAAGAAGGTGTGTGCAAAAAGAGTCATTCCGAAATGCTGACAGAGGACGAGATCATCACCGCTGTGGAAGCTGCGGCATCTTTGGGCATTACCAAGCTGCGGTTTACCGGCGGCGAACCCCTGGTAAAAAAGAATATCGTTTCAATCTGTCGCAGAGCTGCCGCTGTGAGTGGTATTGGGGAGGTTTGCCTGACCACCAACGGCATACGCCTGCCGGAACTGGCCGGGGAGCTGAAGGAAGCCGGGGTAACACGGCTGAATTTAAGCCTGGACACATTGAATGAAGAAAAGTATGCTTACATTACCCGTGTGGGCAAGCTGGAAGCATTCCGGGCAGGTCTGGATACCGCACTGAAGGTAGGTTTTGAGAAAATAAAAATCAATTCCGTGTTGATCGGCGGCTTTAACGAGGAGGACATTCCACAGTTGGCAGAACTGACCAGGCAGTATCCTGTGGATATGCGCTTCATAGAGATGATGCCCATGTATGACAGCGGTGATTTTGATGAAAAGGCCTTCATTCCATGCTCCCGTGTTCTTGATTATCTGCCGGATGCTGTTCCTGTAGGAGAAGATGACGGCGTTGCCAAGCTGTACCGCTTGCCGGATGCCAAAGGAAATATCGGCCTTATCAGCCCGGTTAGTGCCCATTTCTGCGGCTGCTGCAATCGGATTCGTCTGACAGCCGATGGCAAGGTAAAGCCGTGCCTGCACAGTGCCGACGAGTATTCTTTGAAGGGCTTGGACTTTGCTGGGATGCAGAGTGTATTAAAAGAAGCTATTTGGAACAAACCTGCTTGGCATGGGGATCTGGATGCCCTGCACAGAAGTCAGGCTGGAAGAAACATGAACCAAATCGGAGGTTGAGTTATGGGAGACTTTACCCATTTTAATGAACAGGGTCGCGCCAAGATGGTGGACGTGGGTGAAAAACCCGTTTCTCAGCGTCTTGCTGTGGCAGCAGGCCGTGTTCTTGTAAACGAAGAAACCTTTTCTCTGATTCAAAGTGGAGGAATGAAAAAGGGAGATGTGCTGACGGTTGCGCAAATTGCCGGTGTTATGGGTGCCAAGCGTACCCCGGATATTATCCCCATGTGTCATCCCATCCTAATGGATGGTATCAATTTGGAGTTGACCCTGGATGAGAATCGCAAATCTGTGGAAATCCAGGCAACTGTTTCCTGCGACGGCCGTACCGGTGTAGAAATGGAAGCGCTGACAGCTGTTTCCACCGCTGCTCTCACGGTTTATGATATGTGCAAAGCTGTTCAAAAGGATATGGTTATCACCGATATTCGTCTGCTGCGAAAGACCGGCGGTGTGCACGGTGATTATAAACGGGAGGAATGACTATGTATACAGCAGCAGTTATTACCATCAGCGACAAAGGCTCTCGCGGTGAACGTATAGATACCAGCGGTCCTAATCTGGTTGAAATTCTGAAGGATAAAGGATTCGATGTCACCTATACCCAAATCATTTCCGATGATCGGGAGTTGATCAAGGCAGAGCTTATCAAATGTGCCGACGAACTGAATATTGCGTTGGTGCTAACTACCGGCGGAACAGGCTTCTCTCCCCGGGATATTACTCCGGAAGCTACCATGGAGGTAGTGGAACGCC
>JAZUQE010000149.1:0-3136 GCA_045605575.1 Faecousia sp.
AAACTGAAATTTGTATACGCCTGCAAACCACCCGCCCCCTGTGGAAAGCCCAGGCGCCGGAAAATTGTTTACATTTTCTCAGGGGCAGAGAAGCCCAGAATGTGGATACAGGCTTCCAGAATGTTCCGGGCCAGACCGATCAGTGCAATGTGGCCTGCCTTGACAGTTTCATCCTCTTCCTTCAAAATGGGGGTCTCATGGTAGAATTTATTCACACAGCCAGCCAGCTCGTAGATATAAGCACAGATCAGATTGGGTGCGGAGGCTTTCAATGCGCTTTCCAGCGAGGGACCAAACTTGGTGATGGCCAGCATCAGATCCTTGGCGTACTGGTTGGCCGCCGGCTGGATGGGCAAGCTCTCCCACGCACCGTAGCGAGCCAGGATGGACTTGACCCGGACGATGGTATAGAGGATATAGGGGCCGGTATTGCCCTCAAAAGCAGCAAAGCGCTCCAGGTCGAAGTTATAGTCCTTTGTGGGCTGGTTGGAAAGGTCGCCATATTTCAGCGCTGCCAGGGCGATCTTAGCGGTGGTTGCCTCCACTTCCTCCTCGCTGACGATGCGGTTTTCTACCACCTTGCTGCGGACGAAGTTGGTCATGTCAGCGATCAGCTGCTCCAGACGAAGTACGCCACCGTCACGGGTCTTGAAGGGTTTGCCGTCGGCACCGTTCATAGTGCCGTGGCCCACATGCTCAAGCTCCGTATCGGTATGGACGATCCCACTCTTCTTGGCGGCCCGAAATACCTGCTCGAAGTGCAGATTCTGCCGCTTATCGGTGACATAGAGCATCTTATGAGGGTTCCAGTCCTGCATACGCTGGACCATCGTGGCCAGATCGGTAGTCGCATAGATAGCCGAGCCGTCGGACTTGATCAGGATCATAGGCGGCACTTCCTTCTTATCGCCTTCTTCGGCAACCGGCACCACCCATGCGCCCTCGCTCTGTACCGCCAGACCTCTGGCCTTCAGATCCTCTACCATAGCGGGAATGTAGGGATCGGCATCACTTTCACCCAGCCACTTTTCATAATGCACATCCAGGCAATCATAGACCCGGTGCAGGTCGGGCAAGCTGATACCCATGATATGATTCCAGATGGCCCGATAACCCCTGCGACCCTGCTGAAGCTCATAGGTTGCGGTGTGTGCCTTTTGGGCAAATACAGGATCCGTCTTTTTGGAAGAGGCGGTAGGATAGATCTCTTCCAGCTCGGAGAGAGTAAAGGGAGCTGTCTCGGGGTATTCACCGGTGTAGTCAGGATCAAAGTAGCAAAGATCGGGCTGACGCTCCTGCAGCTCGGCAATGATCAAGCCCATCTGCAAGCCCCAGTCGCCCAGATGGATGTCACCGATCACTTCGAAGCCCAAGTAGCTGTGCAGCCGCTTCAAGGCCTCGCCGATGATAGCGGGGCGCAGGTGACCGATGTGCAAGGGCTTTGCCACATTGGCGCCGCCGTAGTCCACCACGCACAGCTTGCCCGCGCCGACCTTCTCCACGCCGAAGTTTTCGGCAGTACGCATAGCTTCCAGATATTCCACCAGGAATTTGCCGGACAGCTTCAGATTGATAAAACCGGGCATGACTGCTTCCACCAGATCATAGTCCGCGGCATTCAGCTTTTCCACAACTGCCTTGGCGATCATAATGGGGGCGCACTTATACTGCTTGGCAGCGGCAAGGGCGCCGTTGCACTGGTACTCGCACAGGTCAGGCCGGTTGGAAACACTGACACGCCCAAAGGATGCATCGTAGCCTGCGTCCGCAAAGGCCTGCTGCATCTTCTCTGTGATAATGTCTAAGATTTTTTTCATAATTCCCTATACTCCTAAATGGTTGTCATCCCGAGCAAGCGGAGCGCGTCGAGGGATCTTCGCACTGTGAATTATTCCCAGTCCAGGGATAAGTCACGCCACTGGGGATTCATGTTGTTAACCAACTCATTCTTTTTGCTTCTGCGCCATTTTTTAAGCTGTTTTTCTCTGGAAATAGCGCTGTATACATCGCTGGTGTGTTCGTAGTACACGAGTTTATTGACATTGTATTTCTTGGTAAAACCGTCAACCAGACCATTGCGGTGCTCATATAGACGGCGAGGTAGATTGCTTGTTACACCAATGTATAAAACAGAATCATCCCAGTTGGTAAGAATGTATACAAAATACATGACTGCTTACTCCTGTTGATTGATTTCATCACAAATCAGTGCCAAGATCCCTCGACTCCGCTGCGCTGCGCTCGGGATGACAGGTGCGGTGGAGGTCAGACCTGCTTATTCTGCGCCATCCATTCCAGGTAATCATCATAGGTGCCGTAGCGGTCGATGATGGTGCCGTCGGGCTGGAAGGCAATGACGCGGTTACAGGTGGAGGTCAGCATTTCATGGTCATGGGAGGCCAGCAGCACCACGCCTGTAAAGGCCTCCAGGCCCTTGTTGACTGCCTGGATGGACTCCATGTCCAGGTGGTTGGTGGGCTGATCCAGCAGTACCACGTTGGCTCCGCTGAGCATCATCTTGGAGAGCATGCAGCGGACCTTCTCACCACCGGAGAGCACATTGACAGGCTTGAACACATCATCGTTGCCGAAGAGCATCCGGCCCAGGAAGCCACGCAGATACACATCGTCCTTTTTGGCACTGAACTGGCGCAGCCAGTCCACCAGCTCACTCCGGTTGTCATCGAAATACTCGCTGTTATCCTTAGGCAGGTAGCTGCGAATGGTGGATACGCCCCACTTGACGCTGCCCTCGTCCGGCTCCAGCTCACCCATGAGCACCTTAAAGAGGGCAGTCTGCGCCAGCTCGTTTTCACCCACAAAGGCGATCTTATCCGTGCGGTTTACAGAGAAGTAGACCTTGTCCAGCAGCTTGACGCCATCCACGGTGACAGAAACATCCTTCACCGTCAGCACATCCTTACCCAGCTCCCGCTCCGGCATAAAGCCCACAAAAGGATAGCGGCGAGTGGAGCAGGGCATTTCTTCTACGGTCAGCTTGTCCAGCAGCTTACGGCGGGCGGTTGCCTGCTTGGCCTTGGACTTGTTGGCAGAGAAGCGCTGAATGAACAGCTGCAGCTCTTCGATCTTTTCCTGGTTCTTCTTATTCTTGTTGCGGATCATCGCCTGGACCATC
>JAZUQE010000150.1:0-36111 GCA_045605575.1 Faecousia sp.
CCGCAAGATCCATTGGCTCTGCCAATGTACAGATGATCCTGGAACCCCTCGGCGGCGGCGGCAACGCGGCTACCGCAGGTGCACAGGTCAAACAATCTACCGTAAAAGAGGTACTGGATCAATTGGTCGCCTCTATTGACAGGTTTTATGAAACGTAAGGAGATAGTATTATGAAAGTGATCTTATTGCAGGATGTGAAGGGCAAGGGCAAGAAGGGCCAGATGATTGAGGTCTCTGACGGCTATGCCAGAAACTTTATGCTGCCCAAAAAGCTGGCTACGGAGGCGACAGCCGATGCAGTCAACACTATGCGTATGAACGATAAGGCCGCTGCCGAGAAGGCTGCCAGAGAGCGCGCTGAAGCACTGGAGACTTCCAAGAAGCTCCGGGAGCTGACCCTGACCGTAGCTGCCAAGGGCGGCGGAGCGGGCCGGCTGTTTGGCTCTGTGACCAACCAGGAGATCGCGGACGCATTGACAAAGCAGACCGGCATTAAGCTGGATAAGCGCAAGATCGTGATCGCCGATCCCATCAAGAATGTGGGCACCTATACGGTGACCTGCAAGCTGGGCTATGAGATCAGCGCACCGCTGACTGTGAAGATCATAGAGGCATAAGGTAGTATTGATCACAGGAGGAAGGGAGAGAAAGACCATGGATGAAGAATTGCTGGTGCGGCAAGTGCCCCAGTCTCTGGAAGCTGAGCAGTCTGTGTTAGGCTCCATACTCATCGACAGCCGGTGCCTTTCGGACATCGTCGGGATCCTGCGGCCGGAGGATTTTTACCTGCAGCAGAATCGGGAGATCTTTGAGACCATCTATGCCATGTTTAATTTCTCCCAGACCATTGATCCGGTCACTGTGCTGGACAAGATGCGGGAGCTGGGGGTATACCACGATAATTCCAAAGACTATATTCTCCAGCTGATGCAGATCACACCCACTGCGGCCAATGCAGTGCGGTATGCCAATATTGTCCGGGAGAAGGCGATGCTGCGTGGTCTTGCTCAGGCTGCGGAGGATATTGCGGAAACGGTGCAGTCTCAAGTGGGTACGCCCCAGGAAATGCTGGAAAGCGCGGAAAAGAAGATCTATGCCCTGCGCAAGGGCGAGCGGGGAGATTCGCTGGAGCATATCGGCACCATTCTGCACAAGGTCTTTGACCGGCTGACGGAGCTGAGCCAGTCCGATTCCATGATCCCTGGCCTATCCACGGGCTTGCGTGACCTGGACGGTAAGATCAATGGCTTGAATAAGTCGGACTTGATCCTGGTGGCGGCCAGACCTGCCATGGGTAAATCCGCCTTTGCTCTGAATATGGCCATGAATGTGGCCAAGAAGTATAAAAAGACCGTGGCGGTCTTTAACCTGGAAATGTCCCGGGAGCAGCTGGCACTGCGTTTGCTGGCAAGCGAGGGCTTCCTGGATATGCAGAAGCTGACTACCGGTAAGCTCAGCGAAGAGGAGTGGGGAAAGCTGTGCATGGCATCCGCCTCGCTGAGCCAGTCGGATATCCGCATCGATGACAATCCCTCGGTAACTGTGGCGGATATTAACGCCAAGTGCCGGAGATTGGATAATCTGGGACTGGTCGTGATCGACTATTTGCAGCTGATGCAGGGCTCCGGTTACGGAAGAAACAGCGATAACCGCGTCACCGTAGTCGGTGAGATCTCCCGCGCTTTGAAGATCATGGCAAAGGAGCTGAATGTTCCTGTAGTCTGTCTGAGCCAGCTGTCCCGTGCGGTGGAAGGCCGTACGGATAAGCGACCCATCCTATCCGACCTGCGTGAGTCCGGTGCTATCGAGCAGGACGCGGACTCGGTCATGTTCCTGTACCGGGATGACTATTATAATGAAAATTCCGAAGATAAGGGCCTTGCTGAGTGCATCGTTGCAAAGAATCGTCACGGCGAAACCGGTACGGTGAAGATGCAGTGGTTCGGCCAGTATCAGACCTTTACCGACCGGGAGTGGAAGCATGCTTGATAAGCTCCTGTCCATGGTTCGGCAGTATGAAATGGTGCAGCCCGGAGACCGGGTGTTCTGCGCTGTTTCCGGCGGTGCGGATTCCGTGGCGCTGCTGTTCGGACTGTATCTATTGAAGGATAAGCTGGACATTCAATTGGCGGCGGCCCATTATAATCATGGCCTGCGCGGGGAAGAATCCGACCGGGATGAAGCCTTTGTCCGGCAGCTGTGCAGCCGCCTGGAGATCCCGCTTTGCGTGGAAAAGGGGAATGTGAAGCCTGGGAAAAAGGGGCTGGAAGCGTCGGCCAGAGAAGCCCGTTACGGTTTCTTTGCTGCACTTCCCGGAAAAATCGCTACAGCCCATACGGCAGATGACAATGCCGAGACGGTGCTGCTGCACTTGATTCGAGGTACTGGACTGAAGGGGCTGGGAGCCATTGCCCCGGTTCGGGGTCCCTTTATCCGCCCATTGCTGACCGTTACCCGGGACGAAGTGCTTACTTTTTTGAAAGAATATAACCTCCGGTTCGTGACCGACAGTTCCAATGAAACGGATGCTTTTTTGCGCAACCGGATCCGTCATCATGTGATGCCGCTGCTGAAGCAGGAAAATCCCAGGCTTTCTGAGAATCTGTCTTCCATGGCCCTGCGGCTGCGGGAAGATGAAGCAGCCCTAAACAGGGATTGGGATTTTTCCGAAGGCTTGGTGCTTGCCCACTTCAGACAGCTGCCTCCTGCTGTAGGAAGCCGGATGCTGGCGGCTTTTTTGGAGCATTGCGGTGTCCGGGAGCCGGAAGCGGAGCATATCCGGCTGGTGGCAGGCCTAACGCAGTCCGGGAACCCTTCCGCAAGGGTGGATCTTCCCGGTGGAGTTTGTATTGCGCGGTGCTATAACCGCCTGGTAAAGCTGGAAGCAGAGAGCAGCCTGGAGCCACTGCGGCTGGTCTGCCCCGGAAGTACGGATGTTCCGGCGTTGGGGCTTCGGGTGTATTGTACCGATGCGCAGACATCGGAAAATACGGCGGATACGTTTACGGTGCATCCCCGGGGGACCATGGTGCTTCGAAGCCGTCAAAGGGGCGATACCATGCGTTTGCATGGAGGGAGTAAAAGCCTGAAAAAGCTTTTTATCGACCGGAAGATCCCGGCCCATCTGCGTGAGCTTGTGCCGGTGCTTACCGATGAGGCGGGCATTTTGGGCGTGTATTCCATTGGCGTAAATCTGGACCGGGCGGCGGAGCACCTGCCTGCGGTTCGGGTGAAAATAGAAAAGATCCCACAAGAGAAATAAAGCCGGGAGGTTAGGCTATGGAAAACAATATTCAGAAGGTGCTGCTGACCAAGGAGCAGATCGAGGATAAGGTCCGGGAATTGGGCCGGATCCTGTCTGCGGAGTACGCAGGAAAGGACCCCGTGTTTGTGGGCGTGATGAAAGGCGTTGTGGTGTTCTACGCGGACATGGTGCGCCAGATCACTGTGCCCTGCCAGTTTGACTTTATGTGGATATCGTCCTATCAAGGTACGGAATCTACAGGCAAGATGGTGATCAAGCGGGATGTATCTGCGGACTTGAAGGGCCGCCATGTGGTGATCCTGGAGGATATTTACGACACGGGTAATTCTTTGACCTACACTTATCAGCATCTTTTGAGCAAAGAGCCTGCCTCGCTGAAGATCTGTACGCTCCTGGACAAACCGGAGCGCAGAGCTCCCGGCGTGACCTTGAAGCCGGATTATGTGGGCTTCACGATCCCCAATGAGTTCGTTGTGGGTTATGGCTTGGATTATAATGAGCATTACCGGAATCTGCCCTATGTGGGCGTGCTGAAACCGGAGGCATATGGCGGCAACTAAGCATGCCGCAATACCATTGAGATGAAGGAGTTTCCATTTTGAAAAAACGCAGTGCGATCAGTGTGATCATTTATCTCGTGATCCTGGCATTGGTCTTTTCCTGGGTGCTGGGACTGTTCAGAACGGATAGCAGCGATCTGAGCTACGCGCAGATGGCAGACTTGTTCCGCCAGGAACAGGTTAAGAGTTTTTTGGTGAAGGATGGCATTATCTATCTGGAGCTGCATGCGCCTTACAACGGCAAGACGTCCCTGACGGCAACGCTGGGCGATGAGCAGAGCTTCCGGCAGGAAATGCAGGAGCTGATCCGGCAGCAGAGCGAAAGCGGTGTGTTGGAAGACTACCGTTTCCTTGCTCCGGAGGAGGGAAGCGCTTTTGATTTTGTGCTGCCCATTACCTTGGCAGGTCTGCTCCTGCTGATCGTGTATTTCTTTATGATGAGCCGGGCCAACCAGAATAATCCGATGGCAAACTTCGGAAAAGCCAGAACGGTTTTGGGACTTCCCAATGATCAGAAGGTCACATTCGAAGATGTAGCCGGTGCGGATGAGGAGAAGCGTGAGCTCCAGGAGGTCGTGGACTTTTTGCGCGATCCCAAGAAGTATACGGACATCGGCGCCCGGATCCCCCACGGCTTGCTGCTGGTAGGCCCTCCCGGTACCGGTAAAACGCTGATTGCCCGTGCAGTGGCGGGCGAAGCGGATGTGCAGTTTTTGTCCATCTCCGGCTCTGACTTTGTGGAGATGTATGTAGGTGTGGGCGCGAGCCGAGTCCGTGACCTGTTCGCCCAGGCAAAACGGGTGGCACCCTCCATTATTTTCATCGATGAGATCGACGCGGTTGGCCGTAAGCGCGGCAGCGGTCTGGGCGGTGGACATGACGAAAAAGAGCAGACCTTAAACCAGCTGCTGGTAGAGATGGATGGTTTTGGCCGCACGGAGGGTGTGATCGTTTTGGCGGCAACGAACCGTCCCGATATTCTTGACCCTGCGCTGCTGCGGCCCGGCCGTTTTGACCGGCAGATCTATGTGGGAGCGCCCGATGCCAAGGGACGTCAGGAGATCCTGAAAGTCCATGCCAAAGGCAAGCGCCTGGATGACAGCGTGGATCTGAAGACGGTAGCGTTGGCTACATCCGGCTTTACCGGAGCGGATCTGAGCAATCTGATGAACGAAGCCGCGATCATGGCGGCCAGAGATAACCGTCCTGTGCTGAACATGAAGGATCTGAATGAAGCGATGATGAAGATCCTGGCAGGACCGGAAAAGCGCAGCCGTATCCGCTTACCCAGAGATCAGAAGATCACGGCGATCCACGAAGCCGGACATGCGGTGGCAATGTACAGTCTGCCCACCCATGATCCTGTGCGTCAGATCTCCATCGTTCCCAGAGGCCAGGCCCTGGGCCTTACCTGGAGCATGCCCAGGGAGGACTCCAGCCATTTGACACGCAATGAAATGTACGAGCAGATCGTGGGCCTGCTGGGCGGCCGGGTTGCCGAAGCCCTGTTTTTGCAGGATATTTCCACAGGCGCGTCCAGTGATATCGAACGAGCCACAAAGCTTGCCAAGGATATGGTGGCGCGCTACGGCATGTGTGAGAATCTGGGAACGGTATCCTATCTGGATGGGGGCGAGGTCTTTATCGGCCGGGATTATCAGACTACTAAGGGATATTCTGAAAAGGTGGCCGGTACCATTGATGATGAAGTGAAAAAACTGATCGATAAGGCTTATGACCAGTGTGCCCAGATCCTGAAACGTGATGAGACCAAGCTGATGCAGGTGGTAGATTTCCTGCTGGAGCACGAAACTATGTCCGGCAGCCAGTTTGAAAGCTGTATGAAGGGCGAGCAGATCGCAGAGCAGACCAGCCAGACCATTCTGTTTGAAGGCTTTGGGGAGGACCAAACGGAAGCTTGATTCCCTCGTTCCCGGCGCAGTGCGCCGGGAACGTTCACGTCCGGAAACAGCAAAAAACACACTTTACAAAACAAATAAACGCTGATATACTGACGAAAGTATACAAAACGATAGGAGAAAGAGAATGAATCGACAGACTTCCGTGCCCGAAAAGGCAGGACATCCGGTGCTGCGTGCCATACTGGCGTTTTTAGGCCGGTTCTTTCTTGTGCTGCTTGTGACGCTTCTGCTGGCAGTAGGCGCGCTGTACTGCGCGCTGCAGGTGTTGATCCATGGCCCGTCCACCACTGCCCGGGATCTGTTTGTGCGCACAGTGTGCGAGACCAGCGCCGCAGGCTTCCTTGCGGAAATGTTCCTGACAGATGAGCAGATCGAAACGATCGTCCTGGGGAGCGGCGAAGTGGAATATGTGGAGACTGACACCTCCCTGATCCAGCTGCCTGACAATAATGAAGCGACCCAGCCTTCCGATGGCCCGGTCACAGACGAGTGGGGCCTGGTGGATGAGGATGGCGACGGCATTATTCTGGAAAAGGTCAATGGCGAAGGCTTTTCCGGCCATTTGATGATCGTGCTGGATCCTTCCCGGGTCATCATGGGCAGTGTACCGGAGCAGTATGGCGGCAGAGGTTATACGGTTGGTGGCATGGCGGAAAAATTCGGCGCCGTGGCGTCCATCAATGCCGGCGGTTTCTATGACCCCGATGGTACCGGAAACGGCAGTACGCCGGAGGGCGTAGCTGTCTATGATGGCAAGATCTATACCTTTGGCGGCTACAACCATAAAAAAGAAGGTTTTGCCGGCTTCGATAGTAACCATATCCTTCATGTGGGCAATTTTACCCTGGCCCAGATCCGGGAGCGGGATATCCAGTATGGTGTGAGTTTTGGCCCTGTGTTGATCGTCAACGGCGAGATGCAGGATGACTTGGTCAGCGGTGTCAACCCCAGAACCGGCATTGCCCAGCGCTCCGACGGCGCGGTGATGCTTCTGGTCATTGACGGCCGCCAGCTCCACAGCCAGGGAGCGACCTATGAGGATATGGCCGAGGTGTTCTTAGAGTACGGTGCTGTGAATGCCTACAATCTGGATGGCGGATCCTCCTCCATGATGTGGTTCAATGGCGAGTATGTCAACAAGAGTGCTTCTCTCATCGGCATCCGCCCGGTACCCACCACCTTCCTGGTGCTGCCGAAAGGAGCGGATAACAATGGCTAAGACAAAGAAAAGACGCTTTGGTTGGTTCGTAGTCGGTTTAGAAGTGTACATCCTGCTTGCGTTGGTCGGTATTTTCTTTGGCCTACGCTGGTTCCGGGATTATCTGCAGGCCTATGAGGATTCCCAGATGTATCACAGCCTGGATGCCTACATGGAGCAGCTGGATACAAAGAATATGCACGTGGCGGTAGATGCTCTGCTGGAAAAGACCGATGCCAACCTGCAGGTTCGGCAGGAGTGTATCGATCTGATCGACCAGGCGGTTGCCGGAGGCGTGACCTGTGCCCGAAACCGGAAGCTTTCTACGGAAAATGAAGTGGTCTATATGCTCTTAAGCGGCGATCATACCATCGGCCAGTTCTCTTTGGTCACCACGGAGCCGGACGAATACGGACATATCGGCTGGACCGCCGGAGAGACTTCCTACAATTTTGATTTTCTGCTGGAAGGTCTGCACAACACCTCCGTCACAGTGCCGGACAGCTATACTGTCACCGTAAACGGCTATCCGCTGGATGAAAGCTACATCACTGCCACCGGGATGCAGTACGCTGAGCTGGAAGAGTTCTATGACGATTATGATCTGCCTTGCCGGGTCACCTATACTACCGGTTCTGTTCTGGGGACACTGGATCTGGTGATCACGGATGAAGAAGGTAACCCTGTTACCCAGGAGCAGGCAGGTAATGACGCTCTGGTGCTGGATAACTGCACTGAGGATGAAAAGGCCCGGCTGGAGGCCTTTATGACCAAATACTTAAAGCAGTATGTTAAGTTTATGTCCAGCAACAATGAGGACCGGGATAACCAGTATAAGGCCTTGTTGACCTTGATCCACAAGGACAGCTTCCTGCGTACCCGTATGAAGGCATCCCTGGATGGTCTGCAGTGGACCAATGATTTTGACCATAAGATCGAATCTATTACTATGAATGGCTTCTATCGCATCAGCGACACGCTGTACATGTGCGACGTGACCTATGTAGGCTCCACCCACCTGGGCAGCATTCAGAATGAAAGCATCAATAATATGAAGATGATCGTGATCGCGGACGGTGACAGCTTCCTGGCAGAAGCGTCTACCAGCTATTAACTGCTTTGAAAGGACGTGCGGAAGCACGTCCTTTTTGTATACGCAGGCTCAAACTCCTGTTTGTCGTACAGCTTCCCGTGGATGCCGTAGGGACGGCTATTGTGTCCGGCAATTTTGTGTACAAAAACGCATCACCGAAGGCAATCATGATCTCATTTCCTACGGAAATTCCAACAATTGCGATGCAATTGTTGGGCGGACGGCCAATGGCCGTCCCTACGTTCTCTAACGAATCCTGTACGACAAATACCGATTTGCGGGATGGCACAAGCATGAGCTGAGGCAAGAATGGGCGTTCCGGGAATAGCGGTGCGGTGATGTGCGTATACTGTTGGTTAGAGTAGGGGGCATTCTATGAAAAAAACTACAAGAAATGTTTTGATAGGCTCTGCCTTCGCGGTAGGGCTTCTGCATTCGGTCCATCATGGAATGACGCGGTATTTGGTAAACGTTGCCCTGGACCGAAAACTGCCTGCCCATCCTGCAGGAGCCGAAAAAAAGCTCTCCGGGGGCGGTATAGACCCTGCTGTAGAAGCATGGCTGCTCAGCTGTGCTGCCAGGCTGGAAGATCGGCCGCAGGATACGGTATTCACCCAAAGCCATGACGGGATCCGCCTGGCTGGCCATTGGTTTCCGGTGCAGGGAGCAAAAAGGGTGATCTTAGCCATGCATGGCTGGCGCTCCGGATGGAGCCATGATTTTGGGGCAGTTGCAGATTTTTGGCTTGAGCAGGGCTGCAGTGTGCTGCTGCCGGAGCAAAGGGGGCAAGGGCGAAGCGGTGGGGACTGTATGGCATTCGGCCTGCTGGAGCGCTACGATTGCCTTTCTTGGCTTCGCTGGCTCCATCGCCACGGGTGTGAGGGTATACCGGTCTATTTGTGCGGGATCTCGATGGGTGCGTCTACTGTGCTGATGGCTGCGGGGCTGGAACTTCCGAAGAATGTCCGGGGGATCATAGCAGATTGCGGCTATACTTCGCCGGGAGCCGTTTGGAAGCATGTAGCCGGCAATAATCTTGGTATCAGCTTCAAGCTTTGCCGCATAGGAGCCAATGCATTGTGTAAAAGACGGCTGCATATGGGCATGGATGATTATTCCTGTGTGCAGGCTATGGCGCAGTGTCCGGTGCCGGTACTGTTTATCCATGGGGATTCGGATCGGTTTGTCCCGATAGAAATGACATACGAAAACCATGCGGCTTGCACCGCTCCAAAGGAGCTGCTGATCGTCCCGGGCGCAGCCCACGGTATGAGCTATTTTACAGACGGTGAAGCTTACCGTCGGGCCATGTCTGATTTTTGGGCCAGGTGGGATCATACGCCTTGGCAAGGCAGCAAGGAAGGCTAACAAGCAAATACAAAGGGCGTGTTGCAAAATCCATTATGCAACACGCCCTTTTGATTCCCATGATTGCGAAACAGAGAAAGATGTGATATAATCCCCACAAAAAAGGAGGAATGTGATGGTTATGGTAAGACAGTTGATCCATGATCCCATTTTTCTGGCCCAGAAATCGGACCGGGCTACCTGTGAGGACCTGGATGTTGCCAAGGATCTTTTGGATACGCTGAAAGTCCATAAAGCCAGCTGTGTGGGTATGGCAGCCAATATGATCGGCGTCGCTAAGCGGATCATCGCTTTTGCGGATGGAGAAAGCTTTACGGTGATGTTCAACCCGGAAATTGTGAAGCAAAGTGAAGAATATGAGACCGAGGAAGGCTGTCTTTCCTTGCTGGGAGGCCCCCGGAAAACGAAGCGCTTTCAAAAGATCAAGGTGCGCTACCAGAATTGGGATTTCCAGACCCGGCTTAAGACCTACAGTGGTTGGACAGCTCAGATCATTCAGCATGAGGTTGACCACTGCAATGGTATTCTGATCTGAGGAGAGGACGCAATGACACGGCAAACCTATGAACTTCTGGAAAACTACATGCTGTCCAGCATGGATGACAGTGCGCACGACAAGGAACATATCTACCGGGTGCTGTACAACGCACTGGAGATCGCCTCTTCGGAGGCGGAGGTGGATATGGATGTGCTGATCGCAGCCTGCCTTCTGCACGATGTGGGCAGGCGGGAGCAATTCGCGGATCCTACCCTGTGCCATGCGGAGGTGGGCAGTGAAAAGGCCTATGCCTTTTTACAGGCACAGGGCTTTGAGGAGGAATTTGCTGCAAAGGTGCGTCACTGTATCCTGACCCACAGATTTCGGAAAAATAGGCAGCCCCAGACCCTGGAAGCAAAGATCCTCTTTGATGCGGACAAGCTGGATGTGACCGGCGCGCTGGGGATCGCCCGGACGCTGATGTACAAAGGTGACCGGGCGGAGCCTATCTACACCCGCTTGCCGGATGGCCGCATTTGTGACGGTACGGAAAATGGGGAAAGCTCTTTTTTCCGGGAGTACAAGGGTAAGCTGGAAAAGCTCTATGACCGTTTTTATACCCAGGCCGGCGAGCAGATGGCACAGCAACGGCAGATGATTGCGTCAGCCTTCTATGAGCAGCTGTACCGGGAGGTCAGCTGTGGAGATGAAGCCGGAAAGGCGCGTTTGCAGTTGATTTTACGGGAAAAGCCGCAAGATGCGGGGTAAACTGGCAGTGAACTGCCGGTCGAGCAGACTCAACTGCGGGTCGGTTGAGAAAAAACCGGGGCTGTGTTAGGATGCGTTCATCCAAACAGGAAAGGAAGTCGCCATATGAAGGAACAAACACTGGGCGCTATGATTGCGTCCCTTCGCAAGGAAAAAGGTATGACCCAGCTGGAACTGGCCAATCAGCTGGGGGTTACGGATAAAGCGGTATCCAAGTGGGAACGGGACTTAAGCTGCCCGGATGTGCACTCCCTGCCGAAACTGGCCCAGGTGCTGGGAGTGACGGTAGATCAGCTGATGCAGACGAAAATTAAGCCGGAAGCCGCAAACACAAAGGGCTTTGACCGGATCTTCGATATGATCCTAAAAGCCCTGCCGCTGGCAATGGGCATTGCTTTGATTATGACCTCGGTCCTGAAAAAGGATCTGGATCTGTATACGGTGGCGGCTTTCGCGGGAATCGGACTGTTTGCCGTGAGTCTTTACCAGCTGCGTATGCAGAAAGAGGCCTAGAAGATCAGGGCATCAGAATTGCGATGATGGCACAAGACCATCCCCTACAGAGCGCTTAGAAAATGGTGTAAAAACCTGTGAAAAGGGCGTGTTGCTGAACAAATGCAACGCGCCCTTTTTATGGCTGCTATCACCCAAATCGGGCGAAAAGCCAGCACAGCAAGAGAATATGAATCGCAAGAAATATGGGGATGCCCAGAGAAAATTTTAGATGGCGGGTCTTATGACGGAAGCAGTACATGCCCGCCAGGGCACCGAGACTGCCGCCTATGGCGGCTGTGCCTAGCAGGGTGGCTTCCGGGATGCGCCAGCGCTTTTTTCTCGCTTTTTGCTTGTCCGCAAGCATAAGCAGGAAGGAAAGCGCATTGATTAGCAGTAGGTAAATGGCAACAAGCTTCATAAAAGATACCTTTCTGGAGGGATGGAGTATGAAAACATGGTGGATCTGCCTGCCGCTGCTGATATTGCTCGCCGGCTGCGGCGGACCAAAGGACTTTGAGACAATGGGGGATTCCTATCTGATTCCTACGACCCCGGAACCGGCCCGGGTCAGCATACTGCTGCCGGAAGATGCAGTCGTGATGACCATGCAAAACGAGACAGGCGGCACCCTGTACCTGTGTGACGGATACAGTCTGGCCGTACAGACCCTGGAAGCGGGGGATCTGGATGCCACGCTGCGCAGCGTGACAGGCTATGGAAAGGATGCCCTGCGGCTGTATACGCTGCAAACAGGCAGTGGCTTGCGCCATGAATGCGTATGGGCAGCTGTCGGAGAGGACGGAGACCAGGTAGGGAAAGCGATGATTCTGGATGATGGAGCCTATCACTACGCTGTCACTGTATTGGCGCAAGCGGAACGCGCAGGAGAACTGGCAGAAACGTGGCAGGAGATTCTGGACTCGATAGAATTGGTGCGGTAGGTACGAAGAAAGACCCCGATGGAAGGGCGCGCTGCGCAGGCAGTGCGCCCTTATTATAGCATGATTTCTGATGCTTTGGAACGGAGAATTTGCTTTTTTACGCTGCGTGTGGTATGATAATACAAAAGGAGAGATCCGTATGCAATTTTTTGGTTGTCACCTGTCTGCTTCTGCAGGCTATCTGGCGATGGTGGAAACAGCCCGGAGCATTGAGGCAAACACCTTCGCTTTCTTTACACGAAACCCCCGTGGCAGTAAAGCTAAGCAGGAGGACCCGGCAGATGCGGCAGCGGCAGTCGCTGCTCTGCAGGGAAATGGCTTCGGCCCGTTAGTCTCCCACGGTTCTTACACTATGAACTTGTGCACCGCAGATGCCGAGGCACGGGCCTTTGCTGCTTCCGTTCTGGAGGATGATCTGCGTCGAATGGCGGCACTGCCGGGGAACTTCTACAATTTCCATCCCGGCTCCCATGTGGGGCAGGGAACGGAAGCAGGCATCGAGCAGATCAGCCAGGCCCTGAAAAACGCTCTGCGCCATGACTATCCGGTGACGGTGCTGCTGGAAACGATGGCTGGGAAGGGCAGTGAAGTGGGTGGAAACTTCCGGGAACTTCGGCAGATCCTGGACGCTGTGGGCAGCGACCATGTGGGTGTATGTCTGGACACCTGTCACGTTCATGACGGCGGTTATGATATTGTCAATGATTTGGATGGCGTACTGGCGGAGTTTGATGCGGTGATCGGTCTGGACAGGCTCAAGGCCTTACATCTGAATGATTCCAAGAACCCCTTTGCAAGTCATAAGGACCGGCATGCGTGCATAGGCGAAGGATCCTTGGGTCAGGATACGTTCCGGGCGATCGTTAATCATCCTGCCCTGGCAGGTAAGCCCATGATCCTGGAAACGCCCAACGAGCTGCCTGGCTACGCAAAAGAGATCCGGCTCCTTCGCAGTTTTGTGGAATGATTTTTTGGTTGACACGGCCTGCTTAGCTGTGTATGGTAAATGACACGAGGAGGTGACAGCGTGGACGCGTTTTTACAGAGCTTTTCCCAGCTTCGGGACACCTATTTTTATGTCTATATCGGCATTGCGCGCTATGCTGCGCCGATTTTGGTCTTTTTGCTGCTGCTGCGGTGCGCAAAGCCTTTGATGACCTTCCGGCGGGAACCGGAGATCTGGGCATGGCTTTGTTTGGAGGGTGGAAAAAAGCTGCCCATTACCCACTGGGAAAATGTAGTGGGCAGAAGCAAGCGCAGCGATATCGTCATTGACTTTCCTACGGTTTCCAGAATCCATGCGGTACTGACCCGCTACGACGATGGAAGCTGGACTGTGGCTGACGCAGATTCCACCGGCGGCGTCCGGGTCAATGGGAAGAAGATTCAGATCTGTCCTGTGGAACCGGAGGATGTGATCGACATCGGCGGTATCCCGATGACCCTTCAGCCTATATCCCGGCGGCAGGAGCAAAAGCTTGCCAAGCTGCGGACAAGGGCATCCGGCGTAGGAAGTAGTTTGTTCAATGGGATCCTGCTGAGTGTGATCCAGGCGATGCTGTGTCTGGGTTATTTGCTGGGAAGTGATGCGGAGCACGCGGAGTCCATTTTTTTGGGCTTCGCCGGGATCTTTATCTGCCAGTGGGTGCTGCTGATCTTCTATTTCTGCATCAAAAGGACCTCTTTTGAACTGGAAACCATCGCCTTTTTCCTGTGCAGCATGGGTATGGCTGCCATTGCGGCGGTCAAGCCCGGAGAGACCACCAAGCAGCTGTTTGCTATGGTATTGGGCCTGAGCCTGTTCCTGCTGGTGGGTTGGTCGCTGCGGGATCTGGAGCGGGCTAAAAAATTTCGGTATTTGGCAGCAGCGGCGGGCGTTGGATTTTTGGTGATCACGCTCCTGTTCGGGGAAGAATACTACGGTGCAAAAAACTGGTTGATTCTCGGAAATACATCCTTGCAGCCGTCGGAGCTGAGTAAGGTCTGCTTCGTTTATGCAGGGGCTTCCACCATGGACCGGATCGTCACCAGGCGAAATTTGTTTTTATTCATCGCCTATTCCGTGGTGATCTGTGGGTGCCTTGCTTTGATGAACGATTTTGGCACGGCCCTGATCTTCTTCTGCGCCTTTCTGGTGATCGCATTCCTGCGTTCCGGCAGTGTGGGTACTTTGGCACTTGCCTGTACTTCGCTGGGCTTTGCCGGCGTGGTAGCGCTGAAGATCGCTCCCCATGCCATGCGCCGCTTTACGGCTTGGCGGCATGTATGGGAATATCCGCTGACCACCGGTTATCAGCAGACCAAGTCTATGATGTGTATCGCAGCGGGCGGCTTGTTTGGCTTGGGAGCGACCCAGGGCTGGATGAAGCATATGTTCGCTGCAGATTCGGATGTGGTGTTTGCCACGATTTCGGAGGAATGGGGACTGCTGACGGCGATCCTCATGGTGCTCTCGGTGCTGGTGCTGGGCGTATTTGCTATGCGGGCCGCTGCCATCGGGCGCAGCAGCTTTTACACAATCGGTGCCTGTGCAGCTGCCAGTATTCTGCTCGTGCAGGTGATCCTGAATGTGTTAGGTACGGTGGATGTGCTGCCGCTGACCGGCGTGACATTCCCCTTTGCATCCAACGGCGGCTCCAGCATGATGGGAGCCTGGGGCCTGCTGGCCTTTATTAAGGCGGCTGACACCCGACAGAATGCCAGCTTCGCTGTGCGGCTTCACAAGGGAAAGGAGGAGACGGATGAATAGGATCGCAGCCAGATCTATGATCGTGCTGGTGCTGGTGCTGGCGCTGGCGGCGGGCTTGGTATTCTTTTTTGGTGAATATCTGGTAAAAGCAGAAAGCTGGGTCACGTTTTCCGGTTCCCCTCATGTGTATACCGATGGCAAAGTCGGCAGCGGCACGATCAGTGACCGCAACGGTATTCTGTTGGCAGAACTGTACGGTGGGCGCAGTTATGCTTCCGATCCGCTGATCCGGGCCTCCATGCTGCACTGGGTGGGGGACAGGCAGGGGAATATTCCTGTTCCTTATTTGGATACTTATGCCAAAGAAATGCTGGGCTATGACCTGGCAGACGGCGTATATGCCTATGGTGAAACGGTGGGAAATATTACACTGACCCTGTCTGCCCGGGTACAGAAGGCGGCTTTGGAGGCCATGGGAGACTACCGTGGTACGGTAGCGGTGTATAACTATAAAACTGGTGAGCTCTTATGTGCGGTGACTACACCGAATTTTGATCCGGATGCGCCGCCGGACCTGTCTGCAGATGCAGAGGGGATCTATGAGGGCGTGTATTGGAACCGGTTTATGCAGTCTAAGTACATTCCCGGTTCGATTTTTAAGATCGTGACCCTGGCGGCGGCCTTGGAGACGATGCCGGAGCTGACGCAGGAGACGTTTACCTGCGAAGGTGTGTATGAGTTGGGAGGCGGTGATGTGACCTGTGAGCACAGCCACGGCACCCAGACCCTAAAGGAAGCCTTCTGCAATTCCTGCAATTGCGTGTTTGCCCAGATCACCCAGCGCATCGGTGCACAGAAGCTGGAGAAATTTGTGAACTATTCAGCCGCTTTGGACAGCGTCCGATTTGATGGCTTCACTTCGGCAGCAGGCAATTTCGATGTTTCCGGCGCTTCAGAGGAACAGGTGGCATGGAGCGGTATCGGCCAGCATAAGGATCAGATCAATCCCTGCGCCTTTCTAACCTTTCTGGGTGCGATCGCCGGGGAGGGTACTGGTGCACAGCCTTATGTTGTTTCCAGAGTCCAGGTGGGTCAGCAGGTGACCTATCAGGCCAGAACGCAGAACACGGACCGTATCGTATCCAAACACACAGCAAAGCTCATCCGGGAGTATATGGAGAACAATGTACAGACCAAGTACGGAAGTGAGAATTTCCCGGATCTGGTGATCTGTGCCAAGTCCGGCACGGGTGAGGTCGGCGGCGATAAAAGGCCCAATGCCATGTTCGCGGGCTTCGTTGCAGAGGAAGAGTATCCACTGGCATTCCTGGCGGCCATCGAGGATGGCGGCTACGGCAGTCAGGTATGTATCCCCATCATTTCTGCGGTGCTGGAGGCTTGTGTAGCAGAAATGAATGCGGCATAGTTGTGTATTGTGCACAAAATTACGGTGCTGTGATTGAACGATTGTTGCAAAGTTACAGATTGACAAATGTCCATACCTGGGGTACAATAGCTACAAATTCTTAGGGAGGTAACCGTGATGACTGCTCATTTCGCTTCTATGCAACAGTCTTCTAACCACTGCGCTTCTAACGCAGCGGCTGGTACCTCTGTGCGCTCTGATGCTGTAATGGACACTGCTTTGCTGGCAGTGTCCATTATTATTTTGATTTTGGTCCACCTGCTGGGCCTTTGTATTTAAGCAACTGTTTTCTTGATATAAGAAGCGGTTGCAGAAGCAACCGCTTTTTTATATACATACTATCCTAGCAATTATGAAAGGGAGAACAATTATGAAAAAGGTATTTGCATTTGTTATGGCGGCCATGATGGCCATGGCTCTGTTTGCGGGCTGCAGTGCTACGAACTACTCTGCCAACAACACAGAGTTTGTAATTGGTGTTTCCGGTCCTCTTACCGGCAGTGCCGCAATTTACGGTCAAGCTGTTGCCAACGCGGCTCAGATGGCAGTTGATGAGATCAATGCTGCAGGCGGCCTGAACGGCGTTATGTTCAAGCTGGTGGCAATGGACGATAAGAATGATGCTGCTCTGCTGTCCGGAAACTATTCCGCACTGCTCGAAGGCGGTATGCAGCTGTCTCTGGGTACCGTTACTACCCAGCCCGGTCTGGAATTTAAGAACCTGTCCGTAGAAGACAATGTGTTCTTCCTGACTCCCTCTGCTTCCGGTGATGCCATTCCCGAGAATCCCAATGGTTACCAGATGTGCTTCGCCGACGGCAACCAGGGTAAGGTTGCTGCTGATTTCGTGAATCAGAATTTCGCCGGTCAGACCATCGGTGCTTTCTATAAATCCGACGAAGCTTACTCCAAGGGTATTTATGATCAGTTCAAGGCCAACCTGGACGCTTCCGTCACTGTCATCGAGACCTCCTTCACCGATGCTGGTGCTACCGATTTCAGCACTCAGATCGACACCTTGAAGGACTGCGAGTTCATCTTCATGCCTACTTACTACGATCCTGCCTCTCTGTTTATGACCCAGGCCAAGGATATTCTGAGCCCCACTGCTGTTTACTATGGTTGTGATGGCTTTGATGGCATCGACAGCAAGGATGGCTTTGATATCTCCGCCATCCCCCAGGAAGTGACCATGCTGTCTCACTTCAATTCCAAGGCTAGCGAAGGCGCTGCCAAGGAATTCATCGACAAGTATGTTGCTAAGTACGGCGCAGATACTCTGAACCAGTTCGGCGCTTCTGCTTATGACTGCGTATATGCTCTGTTTGGTGCTATGAAGAAGGCAATTGCTGCCGGTAAGGAGATCTCTGTGACCATGAGCGTTTCTGAGCTTTCCGATATTCTGAAGGCTGAGTTTGAGGGCGGTTACACCGTTGAGAACGCCGTCACCGGTGACAGCATCACTTGGGAAGCTACCGGCTACGTGAATAAGACCGCGATCCAGTACGTGATCAAAGAAGCAAACTGATCTGTTAGTAAAAACAAGCAAATGCATAACTGCACATACCGCTGAAATAGCGGTATGTGCAGTTGCACTGATAATGGTTTTATTAAAAATAACGGATAGCCCGATGCATTCCTGCTCCCTGGGATATGTATGGGTGTCTGAGTAGAAGTTGGGAACATTATGGAAGATATTTTATCCACATTGATAAATGGTCTAAGCCTGGGCGGCATTTATGCGATGATCGCCCTAGGTTATACAATGGTTTACGGCATTGCCAAGCTGCTGAATTTTGCGCACGGTGATGTGATCATGGTCGGCGGTTACCTGATATATGTTTTTATGGCTACCAAAAATCCGCTGCTGGCGGTGCTGCTGGCTTGCGTGGGCTGTATGATCCTGGGCATCACCATTGAAAAGATCGCATATAAACCGTTGAGAGGCGCATCTCCTCTGGCGGTGTTGATCACAGCCATCGGCGTCAGCTACCTGCTGCAGAGTTTGGCGCAGATCATCTTTGGCTCTGCCTCCAAGATGGTCACCGTGTACGAATTTGGTACCATTTCTCTGATGGGCGTGACGATCCAGGTTTCCTCTTTGGTCACACTGGCTGTGGTAGTGGCTGTGATGACCGGTTTGACTATGTTTGTGAAATACACCCGAATCGGCCGCGCTATGATCGCTGTCTCAGAGGATAGAAGTGCGGCCCAGCTGATGGGCATCAATGTGAATGCCATTATTACCATTACCTTTGCCATCGGCTCCGTATTGGCAGCATTGGCGGGACTATTTTACCTTTTGAAGGCCCCCAATGTCTCCAACACTATGGGTGCTATGCCCGGAATCAAGGCATTTACCGCAGCGGTCATCGGCGGTATCGGCTCGATACCCGGTGCAATGTTGGGTGGTATCCTTCTGGGCATGGTGGAAAGTATCTCCTACAAGATCACGGCCATTGCTCCTTACACGGATGCCATTGAGTTTTCGATCTTGATTGTGATCCTGCTGGTCAGACCCACCGGATTCCTTGGCAAGAAGAGGAGGGAGAAGGTATGAAAATCGGTAAGATCAAAGTGAACCACTACATAAACTATGCGGTAATCGGCCTGTTTACCCTAATTATGGGTACCGTCACGCTCACAGGCGGCAGATTGGACAATTCTCTGCTCTTTTTGATGGAGAAGATGGCCATCAGCATTATTCTTGCGGTGTCGCTGTCTCTGGTGGTAGGCTTCCTGGGTGAGTTGTCTTTGGGACATGCCGGCTTTATGTGTGTGGGTGCTTACCTGGGTGGCAAGGTCTCGGCCTTACTGGTACCGGTCCTTGGAAATGGTATCGCTACGCTGATCATCTCCCTGCTGGCGGGAGCTGCTGCTGCGGCCCTTTGCGGTGTGATCATCGGCATCCCGGCCCTTCGGCTTCGGGGTGACTATTTGGCGATCGTAACATTGGCGTTTGGTGAGATCGTGAAGTCTCTGTTTCAGAATACCTCCGACGAGAGCTTCGGCGGTACCCTTGGCCTGGAGACACCCCGATTCAACAAGCACTATCTGTTTATCATCGCTTTTGTTCTGGTTCTGGTTACGCTGGCTGTGATCCAGAATTTTATACGATCCAAGCATGGCCGCGCCATGACTTCCATTCGGGATAATGAGATCGCTGCACGGGCCAGCGGCATCAACGTTACCAAGTATAAGCTCATTACATTTATTCTGTCCGCTGTGTTTGCCGGCGTAGCCGGTGTGCTGTACAGTTACAGCAATTATACGGTGCAGAGCGCGAAATTCGGCTATAACTACTCCATTGAGATCCTGGTCATGGTGGTGCTGGGCGGCATGGGCAGCATCAATGGCTCCATCGTCGCCGCGGCACTGATCACCTGGCTGAATACTTGGCTTCCCACCAAGCTTACCGGCGATCTGGCTGTGCTGCAGAATCTGCTATATGCATTGATCCTGATCGTGATCGTGATCTATAATAACGCCCCTGCACTAAAGGGTGTCCGGGAGAAGTATAATCTGAGTGCATTGTTCAGCAAATTGCAGAAGCACGATCCTGCCCGGGTCAAGGATGACAAGGCAAAGTGGGATGTGGTTCCCACCAAGATCAGCATGGACGAGATCCTGTCTGTAGATATGGCACCGCAGAATCTTTCCGCGGATAAAAAGAAGGGAGGAGATCGCTGATGGCAGAATATGTTCTGGAAACCAAAAATCTTGGGATCTCCTTTGGCGGTCTGCATGCTGCGCAGGATGTGAATATCCGTATCAAGAGAAACCAGATCTACGGTCTCATCGGTCCCAACGGTGCTGGTAAGACTACGATCTTCAATCTGCTGACCTGCGTATATAAGCCTACCACCGGTACCTTCTATCTGGATGGCGAGGAAATGAAGGGCTTGAGCCCGGAGCGGATCAATCAGAAGGGAATCGCCCGTACCTTTCAGAACATCCGGCTTTTTAACAATATGACCGTGGTCCGTAATGTCATGGTCGGTTTGCACAACCAGCCGGAATTTAGATGCAGCTTTCTGGAGTCCGTACTGCGGTTGCCCCGGCATTTCAAGGTGGAAAAGGCGATGCGCGCCAAGGCGAAGGAACTGCTTCGGATCTTTGATCTGGAGGAAGAACGCAATAATCTGGCCTGCAATCTGCCCTACGGCAAGCAGCGGAAGCTGGAGATCGCCCGGGCGCTGGCCACCAATCCCAAGATCCTTCTGCTGGATGAACCGGCTGCCGGCATGAACCCCCATGAGACGGAGGATCTGGCCCAGACGATCCGCTTCATCCGGGACCATTTTGATATGACGATCCTGCTGATTGAGCATGACATGAACTTTGTGTCCAAGCTCTGCGATGAATTGACCGTTCTCAGCTTTGGTACGGTGCTGTCCCAGGGCGATACGAAGGATGTGCTGCAGGATCCTGAAGTGATCAGCGCTTACATCGGAGGATAATGCTATGGCTATGTTGGAAGTAAAAGGGCTGGAAGTATACTATGGCGTTATCTGCGCACTCAAAGGCATCAGCTTTGAGGTCAATGAGGGTGAGATCGTATCTCTAATCGGTGCCAACGGCGCCGGCAAGACTACCATGATGCAGAGCGTTGTGGGAATCATTCCCAAGAAGAGCGGCAGCGTGACCTTCAATGGGCAGGATATTACGAAAATGCCCTGCCACAAGATCGTACAGCTGGGCATGACCCAGGTCCCGGAGGGACGCCGTATTTTCCAGGAGCTCTCCGTTTATGAGAATTTGATGATGGGTGCCTATACGGTTAAGGACAAGCAGCGGTTTAAGACGGATCTGGAATCTATCTATGACCGCTTCCCCAGGCTGGCGGAGCGCCGCAACCAGATCGCAGGCACGCTTTCCGGCGGTGAGCAGCAAATGCTGGCTATGAGCCGTGCGCTGATGAGCCATCCGAAGCTTTTGATGTTGGACGAGCCCTCTATGGGCTTGGCTCCGATCCTGGTGGATCAGATCTTTGATATCATTAAGGAACTGCATCGGTCCGGCACCACCATTTTGCTTGTGGAGCAGAATGCTACCAAGGCTCTGGAGATCGCGGACCGGGCCTACGTGCTGGAAACGGGCAATATCATCCTCAGCGGTACCGGCGCAGAGCTTGCCCAGAGTGATGAAGTGAAAAAGGCCTACCTCGGCGGTTAAAATTGTAACACCCCCTGCATACGATGGTGCAGGGGGTGTTTTTATGTGCCGGAAGAATCAAGTTTGGGGATTTTGCAGTATTGCTTTTGGCCTTGGTCTGCTGATCGGGTGCAGTATGGAATCCGGCTTCTGGTGCTGCGTGCTGGGGGTCGGAGCGATCATCTGTGGATTTGTGATGATGGGAAAAAAGTGAGCATATCCTTGTCCGGACAGGAATAGGATACAGTAGTGATAGCGGATAAGGAGTGATCGTGCATGGAAATTGAATTTTCGCCAAGCACCTTGGAGTGTCTAAAGCGAGTAGCATGGGAGATCAAACAATCTGAGCAGACCCAGGAGGTCAAGGTGCCGGATGCTATGCCGGATATCGGCACGGTATTGGGAGCTTGGGGTCAGAGTGTGATCCGCGGCAAGACCTGGCATGGCAGTGGCATGACAGTGAGCGGCGGAGTGATGGCATGGGTGTTGTATGCTCCGGAGGATGGCACTATGCCCAGAGTGGTGGAGACATGGCTGCCGTATCAGCTGCATTGGGATTTTCCACAGACCCAGCGGGATGGGGCCATGCTGGTGCGTACCCTGGTGCAGAATCTGGATGCACGCTCTGTTTCGCCCAGAAAGCTGATGGTTCGCGTCAATGTGTACGCAGCCGGGCAGGCGTTAGAGCCGATCAAGCTGGAGCAGTACATGCCGCAGGAACTGCCGGAGGATGTGCATGTGCTGCGGCGGAGCTATCCGGTGACATTGCCCAGAGAGGCAGGGGAGAAGGCGTTTCAAATCGAAGAGGATCTGCAGCTGCCTCAAAACTGCGCCGATGCCCATAAGCTCTTGTATTACAACATCTCGCCGGAGATCACGGACCGGAAGATCATGGCGGACAAGGTCGTGTTTCGGGGCAGCGCGCGTGTCCATGGTCTTTGCCGGGGCGGGGAAAACCGCCTGCAGTCCTTTACGTTAGAGGTGCCGTTCTCGCAGTATAGCGAGCTGGAACGGAACTATGATGAGTCTGCCCAGGCGCAGATCATGCCCCAGGTCAGCAGCCTGGAGCTGGACCTGACGGAAAACGGCGGTCTGCGTTTGAAAGCAGGCATCGTTGGGCAGTATGTGGTATATGACCGGCCTGTGCTGGAGATGATTGAGGATGCCTACAGCCCCGGTCGGGAAGTAGAACTGCAATGGGATGAACTGGAGCTTCCGGTGGTGTTGGAGCAACGGACGGATCCAATACGGGCAGAGCAGACAGCAGAAGTGGATGCGGCGTCCGTCCTGGATGTGTGCATGTACATGGAGCACCCAAAGCAGATGCCTATGTCCGATGGGGTGGAGCTGCAGCTTGCCGGTAGCTTCCAGGTGCTGTATGAAGACCCGGAGGGCGCAGTGAAAAGTGTAGTTTCCGCCTGGGATGAACGGTTGGACCTGGCGGCTGCACCGGAAACAAGACTGCTCAGCACTGCCCGCCCGGATGGCGTGCAGTCAGCGGATCCGATGACCGGGAGGATCGGTGTGCATGGTGATGTGGCAGTGGATACGTTGGCAGTTACGGTGCAGAAGATCCCTGTGGTTACGGCACTGGAATTGGGTGAACCCATTGTACCGGATCCCGGACGGCCCAGTCTGATCCTGCGAAAAGTGGGGCATGACAGCCTGTGGGACATCGCCAAGCAATATGGTTCTACTGTGGAGGCGATCAGCAAGGCCAACGGCCTGCAGCAGGAACCGGGGGCAGACAGCATTTTGCTGATCCCCATCGCATAAAATCACCGCCGCTGCGTGGGAGATACGCAGCGGCGGTTTGGCGGTTGTCGCTTCGGGGAGATTCCGCCTGCTGCTACCATACCCTACCGGCATTGCGGGAGCAAGGGGAAACTGTCGAAGAATTAAATTTTCCTTGTATTTGCGAAAGCTTAGTGCTATAATGAACCCAATGCGGCTATACTATGCTGAATAATTTATGTACAGAAGGTGTATCAAATGACGTATATCGATATTTATTCCGGATTTCTGGGTGCAGGTAAGACCACATTGATCAAGAAAATGATCGCCGAAGGCTACTGCGGCCAGAAGCTGGTGCTGATCGAGAACGAATTCGGTGAGATCGGCATTGACGGCGGCTTCTTGCAGGATGCGGGTATCAACATTACGGAGATGAATTCCGGCTGTATCTGCTGCAGTTTGGTGGGCGATTTCGGCAAGGCCCTGGAGCAGGTCATCACGGAGTATCATCCCGACCGGGTGATCATTGAGCCCTCCGGTGTGGGCAAGCTGTCCGACGTGATCGGCGCGGTGCAGAAGGTCACCGGCCATGAGGTGCAGCTGGGCTATACCGTGGCCGTGGTGGATGCCGGCAAGGTGAAGGTTTACATGAAGAACTTCGGCGAGTTCTACAACAACCAGGTGGAAACTGCTTCCACCATCATCCTGTCCCGCACCGATGCTATTTCCCAGGAAAAGCTGGATAAAGCAGTTGCTATGCTGCGGGAGCACAATGCTGAGGCAACGGTCATTACCACTCCCTGGGCAGAGCTGACCGGCGAGCAGCTGATCCACGCGCTGGAGGGAAAGAATACCGTTGCCGCTGCCCTGGAGGCATTGGAGCAGGAGCACGAGCATCATCACCATCACGAGCATGGTGAGCATTGCTGCTGTGGTCACCATGACCATGAGCATCGCCACGAGCATGGCGAGCACTGCTGCGGTCACCACGACCATGAGCATCACCACGAGCATGGCGAGCATTGCTGCGGTCACCACGACCACGAGCATCACCATGAGCATGGCGAGCACTGCTGCTGTGGCCATCACGGTCACGAGCATGACCATCACCACCATCATGCCGATGAGGTGTTTACCTCCTGGGGCGTGGAGACTGCGAAGAAGTTCACCGTGGAAGCTGTGGACTCTGCCCTGGAGGTGCTGGACAGTGGTAAGTACGGTATGGTCCTCCGGGCTAAGGGTATTGTGCCTTGCGTCAACGGTGGCTGGATCCACTTTGACTTCGTTCCTGAGGAAAAGAATGTGCGTATGGGCAGCGCGGATATCACCGGCAAGCTCTGTGTCATCGGCGCTCAGCTGGATGAAGCCGGTGTGGCGGCCCTGTTCGGCGTCTAAGAGGGAATTGCTATGCAGCAGATCCCTGTTTATGTGTTTACCGGGTTTCTGGATTCCGGTAAGACGAAATTTATCCAGGAGACCTTAGAGGATCCCCGATTCAATGCCGGTGAGCGGACGCTGCTGCTGGTGTTCGAAGAGGGTGAGGAGGAGTATGATTTTTCCTCTTATCCCCATCAGAACGTCTATCTGGAAGTGCTGGATCAGCAGACCGTGACTACCAAGGAGATGGAAGCCCTGGCGAAAAAATACAAGGCCCAGCGGGTGGTGGCAGAGCTGAACGGTATGCAGCTGGTGGGCGACCTGTATATGCGCTTCCCGGAGGATTGGGCGGTGGCACAGGAGGTCATGTTCGCGGATTCTACCACCATCATGGCCTATAACGCCAATATGCGCAATCTGGTCATGGATAAGTTGGTGGGTGCCCAGATGGTGGTGTTTAACCGCCTGCAGCCCGGCTGCGATACCATGGAGTTTCATAAGCTTTCCCGTGCAGCCAACCGGCGGATCGATATTCTTTACGATTATCTGGATGGTACTACTGCTTTTGATGACGTAGTCGATCCGCTGCCCTTTGATATCAACGCTCCGGTGATCACCCTGAAGGATGAAGATTACGCCCTCTGGTACCGGGATGTGAATGAAGAGCCTGTCAAATATGACGGAAAAACCATCGAATTCAAGGCTCAAGTGGCCATGCTGCGGCGGGATAAGAGCAATATGTTCGCCCCCGGACGGTTTGTGATGACCTGCTGTGTGGACGATATTGAGTTCTGCGGCGTGCCTTGTCGGTATGACAAGGCCAAGACCCTGACTCCCAGAAGCTGGGTGCAGGTAAAAGCCACCATCAAGGCGGAAAAGCACACCCTGTATAAGGGCGAGCTTGGTCCGGTGTTGACGGCTGTTTCCGTTACGCCCGCCGAAAAAGCGGAGCCCGAAGTAGCGACATTTTAAGAAAAAGGCGCGTTGCATGATGAAAGCAACGCGCCTTTAGTCTGTCAAATAAGTATACCTTTTGACAGACTGAGGGCCTGCTGCCAATTGGCAGCCGGCCCTGTGTTATACATCGTATTGGGCAGCCAGTCTTGCGGGGGGCAGTCGCAGAAGCTTGCCCAGGGGTATGAGTGACACAATGAGGTAGTAGACCAGGATACAGCCACAGACGATGCCCGTGACAGGGAGCGTCAGCTCCAGCGGGATCTCCAGCTCCGTAAACCGCTGCAAAGCGGCGATCACGCCCCAGGTCAGCAGGCCCACAGGAAGGATGGATGCCAGGGAAGACAAAGTACCTTCCAGCAGGAAGATGCCGTAGAGCTTCCGGCCCGGAATGCCCAGCAGCCGGTACACGGCGATGAGGGACAGCCGGTGCTGGATCTGGGCCCGGCACAGCAGGTACAGCATGACCATACAGATGGCCATGACTGTCAGCGTGATAATGACCCGTGCATCGGTGCGAAGCAGAGTCTCCTTCAGATACTGGTCGTATTCGCACTGATAGCGGTCGTTGATGGTGACCACCAGCTCGCCGTTTTCTTCCCACTGGGTCTTCTGGCGAATGATCTGCTTGGCTGCGGCTTTGTCCGGGCAGTACAGATGTACTTCGTCGGTGACTACGTTGAATGTTAGGGTTTCAATGGCCTCATCCGAGACTACAAAATAGGCCTGTGTCTTGTCGGAGTACACCGCATCCTTGACCTTGAAGGAGGAATAGATACCAAGTGTTACATATGTATCGATTCGATTGGTGTAGACATAGCCAGCGTTGTCGATGATGGCGATACATTCCATGTTGTCCAGCTTCACATCATCAAATTCGCCGGGATGGAGAGCCTGCAGCTCCGAAAGGGAAATAGCCTCCGTACCTCGCAGGCTCAGCATCAGCATAGCAGCGTCATTCATATAGGCGGAACGCTCACCGCTATCGCAGATACCCACGATGGTGGGTGTCAAGGGTTTGTATCCGTAGGTCAGCTGTGAATCCAGGAACATCTCCACGGAGGTGACAACGTTCTGCAGAATTCCTTCTTTGGCAATGACGGATTCCAGAACCAGCTTGTCCACTACGATCTCGCTGCTGTTTGTGGGCATGCGGCCAAAAATGAGTGTGCTTTCGTCCAGATAGCGCAGCGGTACTGTGCTGTGAGCGGGGAAATCAAGCTTCAAATCGTCCATCTGGTAGACGATGCTGACTTGGAATTCCGGGGTAGCAGCCATTTGTCCCAGGTTCTGGCAGTCAGGCAGCCAGTTCAACAGATCTGCGAAATATTCCCGCTGGAGCTTTTTGTCATCCTCAAAGCCTAAGCCGGTGATGCCTGGCATTTCCGCATTTTTGCCCTTGGCTACCTCCACTTCCAGGAAGTGGCTGTCACCGGTGACATAGTCCTCCGGGCGCAGCTGAGAGACGGCAATAAAGTCACCTATGGTGATCAGCGTCAGCACCGTCAGCAGGATCAGGAAGATCCGCATGCCGATGGCGCGGATGCCTTTTCCATGCATAAGGCTGCGGGCCTCTTGCAGCTGCATGGAGCCGGTCACGCCCTTGCCCGCCTTGGCCTGCTGGGCAGGAGACTCCCGGAATAGCTGGATGTGAGTATCCTCATTTTTCTCTACGGTCTCCAGCTTCAGCACCGGGCGGTTGCCTTCGAGCAGCTTAGGGGCTTCGTCACCCTGGCTCAGCAGCACGGTCCTGGGATCAGACAGCTTTAGTACGATCCGGTCTGCTGTAGCAACCAGTGTCAGCTTCACAGGAGGCGCATCCTCCGATTGCAGCAGCCGCAGCTCCAGTCGGGAGGCATCCAGGGCATTTTCCTGGAAATCGCCGGTGTACAGCTCCTTGTCGTTGTTCAGCATCAGCTGCTCCCGGTCCCAGGAATCGGTGTCGCTGGCAAGCACGCCGTTATCCAGGGTGATGATCCGGTCAGCGAAGAACCGGGCAATGCGCTCCTCGTGAGTGACCATCAGCACCAGAGAGTCCTTGGATGCCTGGCGCAGCAGGGTGCAGATGTTCTGGGTGTTGGCTTCGTCCAGATTGCCGGTGGGCTCATCGGCGAAGATGACCTTGGGCCTTCTGGCCAAAGCCCGGGCAATGGCTACGCGCTGCTGCTGTCCGCCGGAGAGGTCTGCAACCTTACGGCGGGCATAGCGCTGCATATCCACCGCTTCCAGGGCCTGCTTCACTCTGTTCAGCTTTTCTTTATGGGAAAGCTTCAGACTGTGCAGACCGAGGTAGACATTGTAGGCAACGGAGTGGTTTTCCAGCAGATAATAGTTTTGGAAGATATAACCGAAGCTGCGGTTGCGCTCATTTTCAAAGGCGGCAGTGCCGTAACGGTTGACGGAAACGTTCTCTGTAGAAAGGGTGCCGTTATCGAAGGCATCCAGACCGCCGATGGCGTTGAGAAGACTGGTCTTGCCGCAGCCGGAGGGACCGAGGATACACACGAAGCCCTTGTCCGGCAGGGTGAAGGAAACATCTTTCAAGACATGGTTGGCATTGGCGCGTCGGCGGTCATAGGTCTTATTGAGTTTTTTTACTTCGATCATACTGCCGTCACCTCCATCTCATCCATATCCAGGTCCGAATCCTTACCTTCCAGAGGATAGACCTGCTTTTTAAGGCTTACCAGAACCCAGGTAATGCCCAGAACGGAAACGACATCATGGACACATACCAGCAAGATCACATAGCTAATGGGCAAATGTACCATGATATTGCGGATGGCCTCCACGCCCTGGACAGCGCAGATCCAAAGGGCGGTACCAGCCAACAGCTGACCTACGAAAGTCAGGATCACCAATTGAACCAGGATGGAACGCATGGCGGTGGCGCAGGTCAGGCCGATGTTGCTTAAGAGCTTATAGTCTCCGGTCTGATTAGCAAACATGGCCCGCAGCAAAATGACCTGCAGCAGCAAAATGGAGATCAATGCCGTTAGGCAGATCTTCAGAGTTTGATCCCGTTCCTGGGCCTTTTCCTCGATGATCTCGGTGGAGCCGAGCCGGTATACGGAGGTACCGTTGTAGCCCAGCTTCTGGACCTGGGCCATCACGCGGTCCGTATAGCCATAATCGGCGATGGTCAGACTGACCTGCTCGCTGGCTTTGTTCCAGGTCAGCTTATCGAAGTTTTCGGGAGAGACCTCAATGGCGAGTGAGCACTGATGACCGTTTGCTTGAAGATTCTTTTCCAGATCCTCGCTATAAGGCAGCTGGGGATCCAGCATGGGAAGACTCAGAGAAGTGTACGCATCCGGATCGTTTTTGTTAGCCGCGTTGCCGCTGCGCATGGGCACTGTGGTTAGATACTGGTTTGCTTTGGGAATGCCCGGAATGATCACGGGAGTTTTGTATTTGCTATTGGCCCGAAGGCTGCTCAAGATCAGCCAGTTACTCAGGAAGGTCTCGTTATCCAGGCTTTCGTTGGGAACAAAGAGATAGAAGCGGTCATAGTCCTTGGGACAAGCACCCTGCAAAATGATGCGGCCCACATCGGAGTGGAAATACAGCCCCTGACCGTAATCGGTAACTCCGACGATCTTCACCGGAATGCTGATGATCTGGTTGGCGCTCCAGTGTACGGAGTCGGTGATATGTACACTGACGTACTTGCCGATCTGATCCGGGTGGGCCACAGCTACTGCTTCATAAAAGTTTTCCGGAAGCCTGCCGGCAGTCAAAAAGTCAGTGCCCTGGGGCATGATAGGTACGGTTTGCAGAGCTGGCGCGTTTGCGGACATGGCGATAGAAAAGCCCATGTTAGCGGTGTAAGCGTTATTGGATTCAAAATGGAGAGAATAGTCCGTGCCTTCCCGATAGGCGTACTGGGCATCGGCAGCATAGCTGTTGGGCTCCAAAGAAAGCACATGCCGGATGTTTACCAGCTTTTCGTAATCGTCCTGGGTCATAGGTGTATGATCCGGTGTAGAGACTACGATCCGGGTGGGACTGCCATTGCGGAAAGCAGAGGATTCATATTTTCGGATGCCGGCATCATCCACATTGACAATGAAGGTACCCAGAAAGGCAAAAACAGAAAAAGCAGTAATGGCAAAAAATGCGATCATCAGACTTGTCCATACCGGACGGCTGCGCTGCTGCAAAGCAGCAACGTAGACGCTTAAGAGCTTGGTGCCGTTTTTGGGCCGCTGGGGCAGGGGAGCAGCCTCCGGGGCAGGGTGCAGCTGTGCGTCCATGATGACCCGCCCATCCTGCAAAACGATGTGTCGGGTGGCGTAGGGCTCGGCCTCCGGAAATTCATGGGTCACCAGGATCACCAAACGGTCCTTTGCCGCCTGGGCCAGCAGCTCCATGACTTTTACACTGTTTTCCGGGTCCAGATTGCCGGTGGGTTCGTCCGCGATCAAGATAGGTGCCGGCTTTGCCAAAGCTCTGGCAATGGAAAGCCGCTGCTTCTGGCCGCTGGATAGCTTTGCTGCCCGGCGGCTGCGGAAATCCCACAGCTCCACCTGTTTTAAGATGTCCTGGGCTGTCTTGGCTGCTTCCTGCTTGTTCATGCCGGTCAAGCGCAACGCGCTGGTCACGTTGCCCATGACTGTAGCACCGGGTAAGATGCCATAGTTTTGGGAGATAAAGCTGATCTGATCCCGGCGGTAGCGCTCCCAGTCCGTACCGTCGAAGTGAGAGGTGGGACTGCCGCCAAAGTACAGTTCGCCGCTCTCATAGGGCAAAATGCCGCCCAATACATGGGAAAGGGTGGACTTGCCGCTGCCGCTTTCACCGGTGACGGCCACAAATTCACCCCGCCGGAAGCTGAGATTCAGCTTGTCCAGACCCACCACCACGGACTGCTTGCCTGTGTAGTATTTACTTAGGTTTTCCAGTTTCAGCAGCTGCTGTGTCATCGCCGGTCACCTCCTTTTGCTCAGTGATGTACACAAGAAGATCGTCGTAAGTATATCTGTGTTCAATCACGCTAACGCTCTCGCTGCCCTCGGAGGTTTGGGTCTTCTTCATCAAATGACCGTCTTCGTATTGATATACGGTTTGGGCGTAGTCTCGCTGGGCGTTTTCCGGGTTTTGTCCCCTTAGGACCAGTGTGCTTTCGAAGATCTTGTTTCCGTCCTTGTCATAGCGGTTTTCTCTTACAATGCTTTCCCAGAGGATCTCGGAATCGAAGAACACATCGCCTTCTTTTCGGCTTTCGTGCACAAGCAGGTTGCCGTTTGTATCGTAGGTATATTGATCCCAGCTGACGCCGCCCTCGACGTCCGGATAGCTGCGATCATATCGCTGCAGCCGTCCGCAGTCATCATAGGTATATGTGGCTTCGAAGGGCAGTTCCGATATAGCGATCACACCGTCGTGGGAGGGAATATAGTGCAGCCTGTCCGCTCCGGTCTCGCGGATGAGCTTGCCATCGGCATCATAAATGTAGTTTACGGTGTAGCCCGTGATCGCAACGCCCTGGGTCAACCATGTGATCCAAGGTGTCCGGGTCACAGCGATCACGACGCCGTTGGGATCATAGGTGAATTCCAGATAGTAGGGCGCTTCGGTATAGGTTTGCGGCTCAAGATGGTTATACAGCCAGGTCTCTGTAAGCACATAGGTGTTGTCTGCGGACCTGGTAAAACCTTCGCGCTGGCGATCTTCGTCTGGGGTCATAAGCTTGCCATATACATCATAAACGGCTTTTTCGGAGGCCACCCACTGACCATCAATATAGGTGTCCGTTCGGACCAGTGTATCCGTCTGCCATTTGAATCGGGAAGCTTCTGTTGCTGCTTCTGGTAATTGGTCGCTCAAGCGCTGAAAGATAGTATAGGCTTCCTCGTAAGCACCAACCTGCCTAAGCCAATAGGACGTGAAGTATGGCTGTTTCAGACTTGGTGTTTTCATAACATCCAGATTACCGAAAACCTCATAAGGAACTTCGTCCCGATTGCCCATCAGCGTCGTACTGCAGCTGCTGCACATCACCGCTATCAAACAAACCATCCACAAGATCCATCGTTTCATAGGCTACCTCCTTGGTAATTTTTTCTAATTGTATCACACATAAGGACATATGTCAATGACACAAGGACAGTTATTTGCGTTTTTGACAATTTCGCACCACGACCAGGTAACTGGGGATCAAAATCAAATCTGCCCCTGCCCAGGCCAAAACCTCTGCCCAGAAGATGCCTGTGTCACCCATCAGCCCCGGCAGCAGCAGGGCGGCAGCTGTGCGCATGATAAATTCCGCAATACCGGAAACCATGGGCAGCACCGTGTTTCCCATGCCCTGAATGCAGGAGCGCTCCACATGCAGAAGGTACAGCACCGGCAAAAACAGGCTCATCAGCGTCAGGTAACGGTAGCCCACATCCATGGCAGCTTCTACCTCCTCCGGCTTGCCGGAAAGAAAGCAGCCTACGATCCATTTGCCAAACAGGATCATCACTGTGGCGATCAGTGCGGAGGTGAGGATGCTGAGCCCAACAGCAGCCCGATGTCCTTGCCGGATCCTGTCGATATGGCCGGCACCCAGGTTCTGCCCTGTGAAGGTGATCATGGAATAGCCGTAGGAGATGGCTGCGATCTCCAGAATACCGTAGAGCTTATTGGTGGCGGTGAAGCCTGCAATAAAGATCACGCCGAAGCCGTTGACCACAAACTGCACGATCATGCCGCCAACAGAGATGATCCCATTCTGAAAGGCCATGGGAGAGCCAAGCTTCAGCAGCCGCAGGGCAAAGGGCCAATCCAGTTGGAAATCCTCTTTTTTGAGAGAGATTTCCGGGCTGCGCAGCAGCTGCCAAAGGCAGAAAGAAGCTGCAAACACCTGGGCAATCAGGGTCGCCGCGGCGGCGCCCGCAATCCCCCAGTGGAAGACCAGCACAAACAGCAGATCCAGTCCGATGTTCAGAAGGCTGGCAGCCACCATGGCCACCAGAGGAGTCTTGCCGTCACCCAGAGAGCGCAGAAAGCTGGCAAACAGATTGTAGGCCATAACGATGGGAACACCGCCGAACATGATCCGCAGATACAGCTTGCTGCCCGGGGCAATTTCAGCCGGGGTCTGTAAAAGCGTCAGCACAGGGCTGATGGCCAATTGCAGGGCGATCAGAAGAAGGACGGAGCTGATGGCCGACAGCATGATCGAAGCGCCCACGGCTTTGGAAAGCTGTTCTTTTTGCCGGGCACCAAAGGCTTGGGCTACCAGAATGGCAAAGCCCTGGGTCAGACCTTGCACCATACCGTACATGAGCCAGTTTAGCCAATCGGAGGCACCCAACGCTGCCAGAGCATCTACACCCAGTGCCTTGCCTACAATGGCAGTATCTACTACGGTGTAAAGCTGCTGAAATACATTGGCAAGCATCAGAGGCAGCGCAAACCGGACGATCAGCCCTATGGGTTTTCCGGTAGTCATATTTAATGTATGATGTTCCATAAGAAAGTCCTCACTTTTCTCTTCTTCGGCGGTATTCCTGGGGTGTGCAGCCATGGAATTGCAGGAAATTTCGGTTAAAACTGCGGATGGTCTCAAAGCCGCAGCGCTCCGCTATTTCACTGACGGGAATTTGGGGTTGCATCAGCAGTTCGCAAGCGTAATCTGCCCGGTATAGATTCACAAAGGCACAAAAGTGCAGGCCCAAATGCCGGTTGATGAAGCCGGAAAGGTAGTTATAATGGTAGCCCAACTCCTGAGCAAGATCCCGCAGACTGAGCTTTTTCAAAAAATTGGTCTGCACATAGGAAATGATCTGCTCCAAAAGTGCAGGATCGTCCCGGTTGTCTGATTCTTGAAAGGGGCAGGCTTCGGTAAATAAATGGACGATACGGTACAGCGCTGCTTTGAAAGCAAAGGGGGCTTCCCGGCTGTATTCCAGCTGCCGCAAGAGAACGGGATCATCTAGGGTAAACACCGGTGACGAAACATGCTTGCCCCGGATAAACAGACAAAAATCCGGCAGATAGTCCTCTGAAAAAATGCAAAGGAAATTTTTGGAGGATTCCGGTGTGTGGTAGGCGTGGATATGACAGGGCAGGATCAGTGCAGCTTGTCCGGTCTTCAGCAGATAAATCTGCCTGCCGATCTGAAGTTCCAGACTGCCTTCCGTGACGCAGATCAGTTCAAAGCTGCGGTGCAGATGCTTTTGAAAGCACAGGTTGGTATTTTTATGGATGGAAACATACTCACGGCTCTGGGAGTGGCTGGTCTCGTACAGAAGCATGGTATCGCCTCCTGTGTTAAAAGTGGATTAACTTTTGTCCACTATTATAGGATATTTGACTTGCTTCGTCAATGAGCACAAGGCTATAATGAAAACAGAAACTATACTGGGAGGGAACGATCATGGATCTGAACCTGGCAAAGCAAAAAGCCGCCGCACTGGTATCCCAAATGACGGCGGAGGAAAAAATGTCTCAGCTGCTCTATAACGCTCCCGCCATTGAACGCCTTGGAATCGAGGCGCACAACTGGTGGAACGAGGCCTCCCATGGCGTAGCCAGAGCCGGTGTGGCTACCGTTTTTCCACATGCCATCGCCATGGCTGCCACCTTCCATCCGGATTTGGTGCAGCGTGTGGCGGATGCGGTCTCTACGGAGGCCCGAGCCAAGTATAATAAGAGCGTAGAATTCGGCGACCGGGGTATTTTCAAGGGACTGACCTACTGGACGCCCAATATCAATATTTTCCGGGATCCCCGCTGGGGCAGAGGACAGGAGACATACGGAGAAGATCCCTGCCTGACCGCAACCTTGGGCGTTACCTATATCCGGGGCTTACAGGGCGACGGGGAATTCTGGAAGGCAACCGCCTGCGCCAAGCACTATGCGGTCCACTCCGGCCCCGAGAAACTGCGCCATACCTTTGATGCCCGGGTCAGCGATAAGGAACTGTTTGAAACCTACCTGCCCGCCTTTGAATATGCGGTCAAGGGCGGTGTTGCGGGTATCATGGGCGCTTATAATGCCTTTGCCGGGGAACCCTGCTGCGCCAGTGACCGGCTGATCGGTCAGATCCTGCGCAAGCAATGGGGCTTTGCGGGTTACTTTGTGTCCGATTGCGGTGCTATTGTGGACATCTCTGAGCATCATCACTATGCAGAAGATGTTAAGCACGGAGCTGCCATCGCCTTGAAGCGGGGCTGCGACCTGAATTGCGGCGATGCTTACCGGGAGATGGTAAAGGCCTATTATGATGGCCTGGTCACCGACGTGGATATTACGGTTGCTGCGGAGCGTCTGTTCGCCATCCGGTACATGCTGGGCGAATTTGAAGAAGACCGTCCTTATGGAGATATTGGTTATGATCAGCTGGATTGCCCGGCCCACCGGGCGCTGAACCTGGAACTAGCGCGGCAGAGTATGGTGCTGCTGCAAAATACCAACAACTTTCTGCCGGTGTTGCCCGGCCGCTTCCAGAAGATCGCAGTGGTAGGCCCCAACGCCATGTCCCGTAAGGTGCTGGAGGGGAATTATGAGGGTCATGCTTCCGAGTACATCACAGTGGCGGACGGCATTCGCAGAGTGTATCCCGATGCGCGAATTTATGTGGCCGACGGTTCCAATATTTGTTCGGAAAATCCCGACAGCTGGGGCGGATTCGGGTATCTGTGCAGTGAAGGTGTGGCTGCTGCCTCCGAGGCAGAACTGACGGTGCTGTGCTTGGGGCTTGACAGGAATGTGGAGGGAGAGGAATCGGCCATCAACAACGCGTTCACCGACGGTGGCGACAAGCGTACGCTGTATCTGCCCGAGACCCAGCGGAAGCTGGCGGAGGCGGTCTGCGACGTTTGTGAAAATGTGGTGGCGGTCGTGCTGTGCGGCAGCGCGGTGGACCTGGGTGAAAAGGTGCGAAACCATGCCAAGGCTATCATTCAAGGCTGGTATCCCGGTGCCTTGGGCGGCTTAGCGGTGGGACAGCTGCTGGCAGGCAAGTATTCTCCCAGCGGTAAGCTGCCTTTGACATTCTACTACGCGGATAAGTCCCTGCCTGACTTTATGGATTACAGCATGGCAGGAAGAACCTACCGCTTTGTCAAGGAAGAGCCGCTGTACCCCTTCGGCTTCGGCTTGAGCTACACAAAGTTTACCTATGAGGGATTGAAACTGGCTAAGCTGGATGAAAATCAGCTTGCTGTCCGGGTCGAGGTGACCAATCAAGGCAGCAGTGCATCCATGGAAAAGGTACAGCTCTATGCCCGTTTTACGGACAGCCGGACGACAACACCAAATTTCCAGCTGTGCGCCATGGAGCCTGTGTTTCTGGAGGTTGGAGAAACGAAGACAGTGACACTGTGTGCCGACCGTTACTGGATACGGGCGGTTCTGGAAGACGGTTCCAGAGTAGACCCGGACGGAGAGATCATCCTGTATGCCGGCGGTCATCAGCCGGATGAAAGAAGCAATTACCTGAGCGGCGAACCCTGTGTCAGACTCAATATCCAATAAAACAACCGCCCGGCAGTTTTCTGCCGGGCGGTTTGTCAAAAAATACTACCTACAAGGATAGAGCAGCAGGCGTAAAAAAGAACGCAGGGAATGATACTTTCTGTCCGGCCAGAAAGTACCCAAAGAGCCGCCGGGGACCTTTCGTATGGTCCCCGGACTCCCCAGACGACCAAAGGGGAAGGCGGATCGGCGATATGTAATTGCGGTTTTCCTCCGCT
>JAZUQE010000151.1:0-25922 GCA_045605575.1 Faecousia sp.
GCTTCTCTTTGTTCCATAACAGTTTTCTTCTCCCATGGCATCTGACCCACTCCTTTTGCTTTGTCTGATGCCTTTTATTCTAGCAGAAACTGTTACCTATGTCTCTTCCCTACCTGTTACCTATGTTACTTCCCTATACAAACCTGCCGCCCGCCAAGGCTCCCTTCCGCACTTCTCAACTCCCTGTCATTGCGAGACCAGTCCGCAGACTGGTCGTGGCAATCTCGTTCCCATTCTCACTCCGCACCCCGTAGGGGAGGGTCTTGACCCTACTTTGCAGGACACTCCTCCTTGCCATGCAAAACTATGGTATATTCCAACGAATTTTAGCAGAAAACCTGCAAAAATTAAGAAATTATGCATAAGCTTATGCAACAAAAATTTACCAATGGCTTATTGCACAAAAACGATAAAAAAATAATATTACTTTCTGTTTTCTATGTATAAAAAATGAAAAAACATTTGACATCCTGTTACGGACACAGTACAATAGTACCAAATTTATTCGTGATTCTGCCCCTTTTGGGCGGTTTGCCGGGTAAATATATTTCAACTATTGAAATAGGAGGAAAGAAAATGAACGCAAAGAAGCTGCTTGCTCTGCTGCTGGCTGTGGTTATGGTCGTTTCTGTGTTCGCTGGCTGTGACAACGAGCCCGCTGACAACACCACCGCTCCCGCGGGTACCACTGCTCCCACTGTAGAGACAACCGAAGCCCCCCTGGTCATCGAGACCTTCCCCGAGGGTGACTATGTTTGGAAGGGTGCCGTGTCCACCATGGCCTCCAACTGGAACCCCCACACCTATCAGACCTCTGACGATTCTCTGCCCCTGGACTACATCGTCTCCGGCCTGTACTCCTTCATCTTCAACGACGAGCTGCATCCCGCTGAAGGTAAGGCTCCCTACGAAGGCTACGTCATCGTGCCCGAAATGGCTGCTGACATGCCCGTGGACGTGACCAAGGAGATCAAGGCTTCCAACCCCGAGTTCGGTATCCCCGAGTCTGCCGAGGCTGGCTACGCCTACAAGATCGCCCTGAATCCCCTGGCTTGCTGGGATGACGGCACCCCCATCAACGCTGAGACCTATGTTGAGTCCTACAAGCGTCTGCTGGATCCCAAGATGATCAACTACCGTGCTGCCGACTGGTACGGCCAGACCCTGTCCCTGGCAGGTGCTGAGTACTATGTCAACCAGGGCTCCGAGTCCTATGTTGACAATGCTTCCTGCAAGATCGACTCCCTGGTCAAGGGCGCTGACGGCAACTACAGCACTGCTGATGGTTGGCCCGTTTACATCGCTGTTGCTTACCCCACCGACTGGTGCGGCGGCAACTCCCTGGCTGACTATGTTGGTGCCTATGGTGAGAGCTACTTCGGCCTGACCCGTTGGGATGAGCTGGCTGCTCTGGTTGACGAGAATGGCCTGGTTCCCGCTAACGACGACACCCTGGCTATGCTGTCTGCTACCACCACCACCAACCCCGCTTGGGGCGAGACCGATGCTGACCTGCCCAACTACCTGGTCTACCACATCCAGTACCCCGAGACCTACGACTGGTCCAACGTTGGCGTTCTGGCCACCGGCGAGTATGAGCTGACCCTGGTTCTGGATAAGTCCCTGGCCGGCTTCGACCTGCTGTACAACCTTTCCGGCGTGACCAACAACCTGGTCAAGATCGCTCTGTACGACGCCTGCCTGACCATGGAAGAAGGCGCCAACGGTGAAGAGGTTTGGTCCTCTGTTTACAACACCAGCCTGAACACCTCTCCCTCCTTCGGCCCCTACAAGATCAGCTACTTCCAGAAGGATAAGGCTATGCACTTCGTCAAGAACGACAAGTGGTATGGCTGGACCGACGGCAAGCACATCTACATGGATCCTGTCGACGGCAAGATCTACCCCATGTATCAGACCACCGCTATCGAGTACCAGGTCGTTTCCGAGTCCGCTACCAGCAAGATGATGTTCATGGCTGGCCAGCTGATGACCTACGGCCTGCAGGCTGATGACTACGCTACCCTGCGTCAGTCCGAGTACTGCTACCCTACCCCCGCTGAGACCATCTTCTTCCTGATCCTGAACGGCCACATGGATGCCATCAAGGAGCGTGAGGCTGCTGCTGACTTCGATCAGACCAAGCAGGATCTGGAAATGTTGACCAACACCGCTTTCCACCAGGCTCTGGGCCTTGCTTACGACAAGGACAACTTTGCTGCTACCATTTCTCCCGCCCGCTCCGGCGCTCTGGGTATCATTGGTAACTCCTACATCTACGATCCCGATTCCGGTGCTAAGTACCGTGACTCCGATCAGGCTAAGCAGGTTCTGTGCGACTTCTACGGTGTCGACACCTCCAAGTTCGCTAACCTGGATGACGCTGTTGCTTCCATCACCGGTTACGATCCCGAGCAGGCTAAGGTCTTCTTCAAGCAGGCCTTTGACGAGGGTATTGCTGCTGGCTACATCACCGACGCTGACGGCGACGGCAAGTGCGATCAGATGATCCGCATCGAGTACGCTATGTCCGCTGACCTGAACGACTTCATGTCCAAGACTCTGGCCTACCTGAACGAGAAGGGCCTGGAGGCTGCTGAGGGCACTCCCTTCGAGGGCAAGATCGAGTTCTATCCCTCCGCTCCTTACGGCAACGCTTGGTCCGACAAGATCAAGGCTGGCCAGTCCGATACCGTTCTGGGCGGCTGGTCCGGTTCCGTTCTGGATCCCTTCGGTCTGACCGACCTGTACACCAACCCCGCCAAGCAGTATGACGCTGCATGGTACGATGCTACCACCGTTGAGCTGACCATCAATGTTCCCGTTGGTAACGAGAAGAAGGATGTCACCATGACCCTGAAGCAGTGGTCCGACGTTCTGAACGGCACCGCTACCACCGTTGACGGCGTTGAGTACAACTACGGCTCCGGCCAGGCTGACATCGAGACCCGTCTGGATATCCTGGCTGCCTGCGAAGGCAAGATCCTGGAGTCCTACAACTACCTGCCCATGCTGCAGGACGGCTCCATGGCTCTGCTGAGCCAGCAGGTCTTCTATGTGGTTGAGGAGTACAACCCCATCATGGGCCGCGGCGGCATCACCTACACCAAGTACAACTACAACGAGGCTGATTGGGAAGCTTACGTTGCTGAGCAGGGCGGCGAGCTGAAGTACTAATCTTCTGCTTACCTGCACTTGGGATAATTTTCCCCAATAAAGCAAACACTTAATACGAACGCACTGTAGCAGGGGCGTAAAAACCCCTGCTACAGTCAGTTTGTATATTCCTTACTTTTTCAAAAAAGCCCCATCGGGAATGTTTGGAACGGGCCTGACCGTTCTGATGATCGTACTTGTCCCTTACCCCCGTAGGGACGGCCATCGGCCGTCCGCGTATACCGCACTCTTAATGTACGATCACCAAAAGGGTCAAGTCCATTCCTTTCACTCTTCACCGCAATGGTGTATTACAGTGCCGCCAGGCCGCGATGTGGCTTCCTTACCCATAGAGAAGAAAATCTGAAACAGGAGGGTGCTTATGTTTAAGTACGCTTTGCAAAGAACATTGTACATGCTGCTGGTCCTGCTGATCATCACCTGCATGTGCTTTATCCTGGTTCGTATGCTCCCGCCCAACACCCTGCCCCCCGGAGACCCCCATACGGCCGTTGTGGAAGCCCGCCGGGAAGCCCAGGGCTATAACGAGCCCTATCTGGTGCAGTTTGGCATTTTCCTGCGGGATATCTTCACCAAGTTCGACTGGGGTGTCAGTGACAACCTGTACTTCGGCCAGGACGTGTGGGATATCTTCGTAGAGCTGCTGCCCGCTTCCATGATCGTTAACTTCTATTCCATCATTCTCAGTATTCCCATCGGTATCGGCCTGGGTATCTTCGCCGCTTTGAAGAAGAACACCTGGGTGGATTACATGATCTCTACGCTGACCATGGTGGTTATTTCCGTTCCCAGCTTCGTCTATGCGTTCATCATTCAGTATTTCTTCAGCTTCAAGCTGGGCTGGCTGCCGTTCTTGATGAAGGCCGGACGTGACTGGTTCAGCTGGGATATGTTTATTAGTATCCTGGCCCCCGTTCTGTCTCTGTCCTTCGGTGTCATCGCCGGCTTCACCCGTACCACCCGTGCGGAGCTGACCGAGGTTCTGACCAGCGAGTTCATGCTCCTGGCCCGTACCAAGGGTCTTACCAAGGCCCAGGCCACCATTCGCCATGCTATGCGTAACTGCTTCGTGGTCGTGGTTCCCGCCATCTTCGGCGAGTTCATCGGCATTCTGGGTGGCTCTCTGATCATTGAGAAGATCTTCGCGATCCCCGGTGTCGGCGGTCTGACCCTGGCAGCCATCAATGGACGCGACTATCCCATCTTTATGCTGACCACTGTATTCTACACGGCCATTGGATTGGTCGCAGGCCTTGTGGTCGATATCAGCTACGGCTTTATCGATCCGCGTATCAGAATGGGGTCGAAGAAATGATGAATAATAATAATTTTGAACACATCCCCCAGGAGCAATTCCAGTTTGTGCAGATGGACGAGCGTCTGCACGATACCAAGCTGGCCACCAAGTCCCGCAGCTTCTTCCAGGATGCGCTCCTGCGGTTCCGCAAGAATAAGTCCTCTGTCATTGCAGCCTGGATCCTGCTGTTTTTGATCCTGTTTTCCTTCATCTCTCCTCTGGTCTCTCCCTATGACCTGTCTGACCGGGACAAGCTCTACGTGAACTTCCCCTCCTACGTGCCTGCTGTTGCGGAGCTTGGCTGGGGCATCATGGACGGCTCTACCGTTCATGGCAGCCAGAACGAGAATGCGGTCAATTTCTGGAAGGGCATTGCTCTGGAGACCGGTCTGGATCCTGTGCTGGGCGTAGTCAATACCTACACCACCCAGGTCAAGTACCGTGGCCAGATGGTTGACCGTCACACCTATGACCTGAAGGTCAACCGTTACTTCGAAAAGGGCGTTGTCTACTGGACTCTGAACTACAAGCAGTTCGAGGATCTGCAGAAGTGGCAGAATGAGACCGGCATCCAGGTCATCTATCCCTGGGTCGAGCCCGCTTCCATCAATGGCATCACCGATAATGCCAACCTCTGGTACGAGTGTGACGCCAAGGGTACCGCCAAGCTGGACCGTGCCGGCAACTTTAAGCCTGTTTACTCTACCCGTAAGGAGATCGAGGGCGCGCCCTATGACTCCCTGCGTATCGAGGGTGACGACGGCAGCTATATCTATTCCTTCGCTGTCTCCGGCGCTGTGAGAGTCCGTGTGTGCTACTATAACTACTACACCTATCTCAACGGCACCGAGCCCACCTATATTTTCGGCACCACCTCCCGTGGACAGGACCTGTTCTCTGCCATCGGTATCGGCGCCCGGTTCTCTCTGATCTTCGCGATTATCGTTTCCGCAATCAACCTGTCCATCGGCGCTGTTTACGGTGCCATCCAGGGCTATTACGGTGGATACATTGATATGATCCTGGACCGTATCTCCGATATTCTGTCCGGTGTTCCTATGGTGGTCGTTACCACCCTGTTCCAGCTACACTTGGCACAAAAGGTTGGCGCCATCGGCGCGTTCCTCTTTGCCTTCGTTTTGACCGGCTGGATCGGCATGGCCGCCCTGACCCGTAAGCAGTTCTATCGCTTCAAGAGCCAGGAATTTGTCATGGCTGCCCGTACTTTGGGCGCTTCCGACAAGCGGCTGATGTTCAAGCACATCTTCCCCAACGCCATCGGCACTATCATCACCAGCTGCGCTCTGGTCATCCCCGGTGTCATCCGGTCTGAGACCACTCTGACCTACCTGGGCATCGTGAACCTGGAGTCCTTTGCCGGCGCTACCATCGGTACGCTGCTCAATGACGGCAATGCCGCGGTCACCACGGCTCCCCACACGCTGCTGTGGCCCAGCCTGTTCCTCGGCCTGCTGATGATCGCCTTCAACCTGTTTGGCAACGGTCTGCGTGACGCGTTCAATCCTTCTACGAGAGGAGTTGAGGACTAAATGGAAACAAAACTGCAGGTTAGAAATCTTCGTATCTCTTTCCGTACCTCCAATGGTAAGGTCCAGGCGGTCCGGGATATCAACTTCGATCTGAATAAGGGCGAGACTCTGGCAATCGTGGGCGAGTCCGGCTCCGGTAAGTCCGTCACCTCCAAGGCTATCCTGGGTATCCAGGCCGGCAATGCCATCACCGAGTCCGGTGAGATCATCTATGACGGCCAGGACCTGCTGAAGATCAGCGAAGAGGAGTTCCACAAGATCCGCGGCGATAAGATCGCCATGATCTTCCAGGACCCCATGTCCAGTCTGAACCCCATCGTTAAGATCGGCAAGCAGCTGACCGAGGCCATGCTTCTGAAGGGCAAGGCCCGCCAGCGGGAGAGCCGCACCAATTTCAACACCTATCTGAAGAACCTGAACACCGCTATGATCCAGGCAGTTGCGGCCAATGACAGCGCCAAGGGTGCTGAGCTGACTGCCAAGTGTAAGGCCTTCGACAAGTTTGAGTTTAAGCACACCGAGCTGGAGGCTGCTTATAATGCAGCCCTGTCCGCTGCCAACCAGGCTCTGCTGGATATCGAAGGTGTCAGCTTTGAGCTGGAAAAGAAGTCCACCAAGGATCTGACCGACCGTGTCCGGGATATCGCCAAGGAAGCTTCCGATTCCGTCAATGCCTATGTGGTCAGCGATAAGGCTGATCGCATCCGGGAGTTGTCCGCCGCCCTGCCCAAGCATTACAATGCCGGCAAGAAGTCCAAGAACCAGGAAGATACCCTTGCTGCTATGTATGAGATCCGGGATATCCTCACCGAGGCTGTTGCTAAGAAGGCACCCAACTTCTTCCGTATGGGTTACTACCTGACCTTCTGCGAGAAGACCCTGCCCGAGATGGATGTGGATGCACTGGATGCCCATATGCTGGAGCGCCTGGACAAGGAGTTCATGCTGGACTTCATCGCCAATGCCAAGCAGGCCATTGCTTACACTGCCGGTATTTCCTACGAAAAGCTGGCTGAGGCTGTCTCCGCTCTGCGGGAAAGCATCGCTGTGTTCTCCCAGGAGCAGCTGGATAAGGCTACCAGCTACGCTACCTTCAAGCAGCTGTGCGAAAAGGTCAAGGCCACCATTGATCCTCTGGCCCGTTCCAGAGACAGTCTGACCTACACCTTCCACAATAGCGTGAAGAGCGAGCTGGATACCTATTTCGCCGCCATTCATAAGAATGCTAAGGCTGAGAAGATCTACCAGAAGGAAAAGGCCAAGTTTGACAAGCTGATTGCCAAGGGAAAGACCCCGGATTACCAGGTCGCAGCTGCCGCGGTCATCGATCGGGACCTGGTCAAGTCGAACATCATTCACTTGATTGAGCGCCTGGCTGATCACTATGAAGAGCTGCTGAGCAAGCGCGGCGAGCGTGACTTCGATACCGAGACTGTGGAAGCCATTGATTATCTGAAGGCCAATGCTTCCGGCGTGGTTGCTAAGGTAACCAAGCGCATTGCCAAGGACCGCGCCATCAAGCTGATGACCGAAGTTGGTATTGCCGAGCCTCACAAGCGGTTCTACCAGTACCCCTTCGAGTTCTCCGGCGGTATGCGTCAGAGAATCGTGATCGCCATCGCTCTGGCTGCCAACCCCGACATTCTGATCTGTGATGAGCCTACTACGGCTCTGGACGTGACCATCCAGTCCCAGATCCTGGAGTTGATCAACAAGCTGAAGGCTGAGCGCCAGCTGTCCGTTATCTTCATCACCCATGACCTGGGTGTCGTGGCCAATATGGCTGACCGCGTGGCAGTTATGTACGCCGGTAAGATCGTGGAGCATGGCACTGCCAATGATATCTTCTACGAGCCCAAGCAACCCTCTACCTGGGCACTGCTGAGCTCCATGCCCGACCTGGATACCAATGAGAAGCTGGATGCCATTCCCGGCACCCCTCCGAACATGATCTATCCTCCCAAGGGCGATGCCTTCGCTGCCCGTAATAAGTACGCTATGAAGATCGACTTTGAGCAGCAGCCCCCCATGTTCCAGGTCAGCGATACCCACTACGCCGCTACCTGGCTGCTGCACCCCGACGCACCGAAGGTCGATCCTCCCAAGATCATCACGGACCGGATCGAAAGAATGAAGCAGAAAGGAGGAGCCGAAGTATGAGCGTGAACCAGGAAGTTTTGCTGAAGGTAGAAAACCTTTCCCAGTATTTCGGCTTCACCAAGGCTGTTGACGATGTCAGCTTTGATATCAAGAAGGGCGAAGTATTCGGCCTGGTCGGCGAGTCCGGCTGCGGCAAGACGACTACCGGCCGTTCCATCATCAAGCTGTATAACATCACCGGAGGCAACGTATTCTTCAAGGGCATCCGTATCGCAGCCGGTAAGAAGACTTACCAGGATGCGATCAAGAAGGCCCAGGAAGAATGCAAGGAGCAGTGCGAGGCACACCCCGAGCAGGCCGCTGAATTCCGTGCTAAGATGAATGCTACCATCGCCGAGCAGCGCAAGCTGATGAAGGCTGCTGAGAATGATCAGCGCAACTGTGATAAGCTGTATTCCAAGCAGCTGCAGGCGCAGGTGAAGGAAAAGTACGAAAAGCTGCTTATCGCTGCCTCCGATGAGGAGAAGGCCAGCCTGGTGGCAGAGTACAAGAACGAGCTGCGTAAGGCCCGTAAGACCAAGCTGGTCACCCAGATCCAGATGATCTTCCAGGATCCCATCGCCTCCCTGGACCCCCGTATGACCGTTAAGGAGATCATCTCCGAGGGCCTGGTCATCCAGGGCGAGCGGGATAAGGCTGTGATCGATGAGAAGGTCTATGAGATGCTGGAGCTGGTTGGCCTGGTCCGTGAGCACGCCAGCCGTTACCCCCACGAGTTCTCCGGCGGTCAGCGCCAGAGAATCGGCGTTGCCCGGTCCATCATCATGAACCCGGATCTGATCATCGCCGACGAGCCTGTGTCCGCACTGGACGTTTCCGTCCAGGCTCAGGTCATCAACCTGCTCAACGAGCTGCGTGAGCGCTTCGGTCTGACCATCCTCTTCATCGCCCACGATCTGAGCGTGGTTAAGTACTTCTCCGACCGTATCGGTGTTATGTACTTCGGTAAGATGGTGGAGCTGGCCACCTCCGATGAGCTGTTTAAGAACCCCCTGCATCCTTATACCCGCTCTCTGCTGTCCGCCATTCCTCTGCCCGACCCGGCTTATGAGAAGAACAGACAGCGTATCACCTACAATCCTCTGGCTGAGCATGATTATTCTGTGGACAAGCCCAGCTTCCGGGAGATCACCCCGGGCCACTTCGTCCAGTGTAACGACGAGGAGTTTGAGCGTTACAAGCAGATGCTGAAGTAAGGCTATGGACGAAAAGCGTAAAGGAATTCTCATTTATCTCGGCATCGGCTCTGTGATCGCCATCGCGGTCATCGTGCTGAATTGGCAGAAGGCATATGCCTGGACGCACCTGCTGTGCGACGGCTTCTTCGTTGCGGCGGTGGCTCTGTTGGGCTTTGGCGGACTGAAATTCACCCGCAACCAGGGCGTGTTTGATATGCTGACTTACAGCGTGTCCACCACCTTCCAGCTGCACTATCCCTTCACCAAGATGAATTCTCCCCTGGAGGAGCGGCCGGAGACCTTCATCGACTATAAAGAGCGCAAGCGCGCCAAGCGCAAACCGGCTTCGGAGCTTCTCTGGTCCGGCCTGGTGTATCTGGTGCTGGCGGTCATCATGTTGGTAGCAGATCTCCTGCTAAGCGGTGTATAACCCATGTTAACAAATCGGGCGATTTATCGCCCGATTTATTAATATTGCAAAAAATGATTAGCATATGTTTTCAATGTTCCGCAAAAGGCTTGTATAACCCATAAAAATAGTGTAAAATAAGCGCAGATTTGCAGAAAGGAGGCGCGTTATGGAGTTTGACCGTGACCCTATGGAAGAAAGAAAGCAAAACCGGGAAAAAGTAAAGCAGGCGCGCCTTCGCCAGCAGAGAATGACCCTGATCCGCTTGGCGATCGCCTGCGGCGTCTTAGTTGCCTGCGGCGTGCTGATTTTGGTCATTTCTCTCTCTTCCCGGCAAAAACCCCAAGAAGACAGCCAAACTTCTACCTCGGTGTCAGAGCAAACCGGGACACAGACTACGGATCAGACGTCCGATCCCACTGCCGGTACCCAGCTGACTACCACCTCCCAGGAAACCACGGCCCCGCCCTCCGCAGCCGGTACTTCTGTGATCCACATCACCTCTGTAGGAGATCTGAATATCACTGACCGGGTTGTAGCCTCCGGCGGCGATGCCTTCGACTATACCTCGACCTTCATGGACGTGGTCCCTCTGCTCGCTGCGGCAGATATTACGACGGTGAACCTGGAGGGCAATTTTTACGGCGCGCCCTATGGCACGGTCAATGCTTCCGCGCCGCATCAGCTGCTGACGGCGCTGTCGAATGCAGGTGTTGATCTGATCCAGGTGGCAAACTCCTATGCCATCAAAAACGGTATTTCCGGCCTGTCTTCTACGTTGCAATACATCGAAGCTTCCGGGTTGGAGGCTATGGGCGCCTATGAGACCAACGCAGACTTCAACCGCAGCGGCGGATACACCATTCGCACCGTGAACGGGATCAAAGTGGCATTTGTAGCCTTTACTAAGGGTATGGATGGTATGGCCCTGCCCAAGGGCAGCGAAAAATGCGTAAATCTGCTGTATACGGACTATTCAGCCACTTACCAAAATGTGGATACCCAGCGGATCACCGGCATCCTAAGAGCCGCCAAGAGTGAAAAGCCGGACATCATCATCGCTATGCTCCATTGGGGCAGCGAGTATAACGATATTCACAGCAAAAGCCAGGAGTCTATAAAAAAACTTCTGCTCAGTGAAGGTGTCGATGCGATCATCGGTACCCACCCCCACTATGTGCAGCAGATCGAGTACGATGCCGATGCCGGGACGCTGGTAGCCTATTCCTTGGGCGATTTTATTTCCGATGCAGTCAAGGGCGGCACAGAGTACTCTATTGTCCTGGATTTGGAAATCACCAAGGACCATGAGACCGGCGAGACGAAGATCACCGGCTATGAATATACCCCCATTTTTACCATAAGTGATGAGCAGACGCTCCGGGTGGTGCGGGTGAAGGAGGCAATGGCAGCTTACGACCTGCATCATATTGCCCGGATCTCCAAGGATATGTACGAAGATATGCAGTACGCCCTGGACCGTATTGCCAACCGGGTAGTTCCCCCCCCCCCTGAGGAAGAAGACTAAACAAGCACGCCGCGCATATCGCGGCGTGCTTATTTTGCACGGCATGTAAATTGGGCTTTGTCGTGTAGTCTCCCTTTGGATGCCGTAGGGACGCCCTGTTGCGGTGCCCGGCAGATGCTACGCCCGACAAAGCTGCCGACCGCTGCCACTCGCTCCCCTCCCTTCTTCCGCCACCGGCGGCGGTCGGGTCGCTCCCCACTGGCCGTCCGCCCAACAATGGCACCGCAATTGTTGGTATTTGTCTGGCAGACCCTCCCCTACAGTTCACGGAAATAAAACACACCGACAAAATGGAATTTGCTGCAGCAGAGCCAAAAAACCGCACCGCTTTAGCTTTGTATCCTTAACGGAGAATTGTAATTAATATGTTGTAGGGCGGGGGCTTGCTCCCGCCGCTAATTCCAACAAGCAACCGCAGCACCCACGATGGATGCTGCGGTAAACTATTAGTAAAATTGGAATTTATTATTCTACTACGAAATCAGTCCACTCGATTTTGTTGTACTGCATGACATCCGTTGATATTTTCATACCCAGCTTCTCATAGAACCCAATTGCGTTCTCGTTGGCAATCAAATACACTGCAATATCCTTTTCTCCACCTGCGATTTCGTGGGCAGTTTTCATCAACTGTCTTCCAATACCCTGTCCCGTGTACGCTCTGTCTACGCCCAAATCTGTTACATAAAGCCAATAAGAAAAATCAGTCAAGCCAAACAAGACACCTACGACTGTGCCGCTTTCATTTCGGGCCACAAGGCTGATAGATACGGTATTGACAAGTTTTTCAATTCTGTTTTCGAATCGCTCTTTTGGATATTGAGAACCTAAATCAGTTCTTTTAAGAAAGTCTATGTATTCTTTTGCTGGAATTCGTTCTTCCAGAATTTTTATTTTCTCGTTCACACTATCCCTCCGTCAAATTCAATTTTTCCGAATAGATTATATCATAGGCACCATATTCTTTCAATATCCTGGCGTGAAGGCTTTCGGCGGGAGCAAGCCCCCGCCTTACGATAAGCGTACATGGCAAGCAGAGCATCCGGCTGCCCACCGGATACAATTATCCGGGCAGTTGCCCAGACCCACACCAAAATACGAAAACTGGCAGATCAAAACGATCTGCCAGTTGCTTTATGCTATTTCTCCGCTAAGGACATCACGCTATTACGCGGTGCGGGTTTGTTATTTTACTCAGCCCTGCGCACCCTGTCCGCCGTCTGCGTTACCGGGCTTGCGGCGGCGGTGATGGTAGGGACGGCGGCGGTGTGGTTTCTTCTGCTCCGGCGCGCCGTTGTCTTCACCGCTCTCTACAGGCAATTCTGCCTGAGGTGCGGCGTTGGACTGCTTTTTAGACTTCTGGAGGGGTTTTTCCTGTCGGGCTTTTTCTTGCTTCTGCTTGTTCTGCTTCGGTTTTTCCTGGGCAGGGGCCTCGGCCGGGGTGGCAGGTTCTGCTGCCGGATCCTCCCCATCCGCTGCCTTAGCGCGGCGGTTTTTCCGGCGGCGGGATCTGGTGGAAGCAGGCTCCTCAGTGACGGTTTTCTCCGCCGGTGCTTCCGGCTCTTCAACCAGAGCTTCCGTGCTGTAGCGGAAGCGGATGGGTGCCAGGCGGGGCTCTTCCTCCGCAGTCAATTCCTGCGCGCGGGTCTTCTTGCCTGCGCCGGAGATAGGAGCCAGGTCTGCAGGAATGGGCGGATCATTTTTCTTAGCCTTGCCGCTGCGCAGCACGGCGATCTCATCGTTGGCGAACACAGAGATGATCTCCGGCCGTTCCTCCATCCGCACCTTTACCCGCTGGCGCAGCAGGTCCAGCTCCACAATGGTGCCTCGACCCTCCGGCGTGTCCACAAAGGAGTCCATTTTCGGACTTTGCTGGATCAAATACTCATAGGCATCCTGCTCGTATTTTAAGCAGCACATCAGCCGTCCGCAGGTACCGGAGATCTTGGTGGGGTTCAGACTCAGATTCTGGGTCTTCGCCATCTTAATGGATACGGGCTGAAAATCTTCCAGGAAGCTTGCGCAGCAGAAGGGGCGTCCGCAGATGCCCAGACCACCTACCATTTTAGCTTTATCCCGCACACCGATCTGGCGCAGCTCAATGCGGGTGTGGAACATGGAGGCCAGATTCTTGACCAGCTCCCGAAAGTCCACACGCTCATCTGCGGTAAAGAAAAACAGGATCTTGCTGCCATCAAAGGCATATTCCGCGCTGACCAGCTGCATATCCAGTTCCAATTCGCCGATCTTGCGCAGGCAGGCATCGTAAGCCTTCTTTTCCCGGATGCGGTTTTCTTCTATGATGCGCTCGTCCTCAGCAGTGGCCACCCGCAGCACACTGCGCAAAGGTGCTACGATCTCCTTGGTGCTGATGGTGTGGTTGCCGCTGGCACAGATGCCAAATTCCGGCCCTCTGGCCGTGTCAATGATCACATGGTCACCTGTTTTGCAGGCGATACCTGCGGGGTCAAAAAAGTAAATTTTCTGTCCGGGACGGAACTGTATATCTACTACTTCCACACAGGTTTGGGCAGGAAGCTCGGTGACAGCCTCTTCCCGGATCGTCATATTGGTTTCTTCCATGGTACACTCCTTATCGCAAGGCCCACGCCAGATGCCCGCATACAGCGGCGGGAGAGACGTTGCCTTGAATATATTCCATACATTTTTGTAGCTCCCCGATTGCATGGCTCAGTTCCGGGGCGCTGCGGCCCGTACTGAGCTCCTTGGCCATGGGGAAGATGGCCTGAGCGCCGCTGCGGTAGGCAAGGGCGGCTACCAGATGCTCGGTCCATTGCTCTAAAAGGGGCAGCAGCTGGTCCCGTTTCCATTTTTCCATACCCGTAAGCACCTGTAAAAGGCCTAGGGTATCCCGGGTGGCATAGGCGGTCAAAAAGGCCTGGGTCTGAGGGGGAAGGGAAAGACCTTCTTCCAAAAGGACTGCGGCTTGGCCCAGAAATCCGCCGCCCCGATGGACCGCTGCGCGGATCGTTTCGGCATCTGAGTTGGGAAAACGCGCCTGTAGCGTGTGGCAGAGAAGCTGCTCCGGAAGCGCGGAAAGTGCCAGCTCCGTACAGCGGGAGCGGACAGTGGTCAGCAGCTTTTCCGGACTGTCGGTCAGCAGGATAAATACACCGTAGGCCGGCGGTTCTTCCAACACCTTCAGCAGGGCGTTCTGGCTGGGGATGCCCATATCCTGCGCCCGGGGAAAGAGATAGATCTTATGATCGGACTCGTTGGGCTGAATGTAAATATCGGCCCTGGCTTGACGGACCAGCTCCACGGAAACCGTTTTCTTTTCCGGGTCGTCAATGGTAATATAGTCCGGATGGCCTGCACCCAGCACCTTTCTGCAGGCACTGCAAGTGCCGCAAGGCCGGTCTGTACCGTTTCTGCACAAAATGGCGGCCGCCAGAAGCTTGGCAAGCGTCCGCTTGCCGGAACCGGCGGGGCCGGAGATCAGATAAAAATGGGAGATCCGGCCCTTCGCTATGGAACTGCGAAGATTCTCCTTCAGCCGCTCGTTTCCCAAAAGACCTTCAAAACCCATAAAAACTCCAATCCGTTCGTAATGGCATGTTTGGCGGTGTTTGATAAACAGTGAATAATGAATAATGGTGCTGCCGCAGGCGGCGCTCCCTCACTTAGCCCCACAGAGCGGAGAGCATGGGAATGACCTGCTTTTTGCGGCTCATTACATGGGGCAGGAATACAGTATTGTCCTTTGGCGATACATTAAAGGCCTGACAGATGGTGTCCTCATCGCCCAGATAGATCAGCTGCGTACCTTCCAGCAGCACATCGGTCAGCATCAGGATCATCATGGCGTAACCCTTTTCGGCCTTGGCTTTACGCATCAAAGCCAGGAATTCCTCCTTGCGTTCCAGCATTTTGGGACTGTCCACGCAGGTGATCTGGGCAACGGCCAGATCGTGACCGGCAATGTGGAATTCCTTATAGTCTGAGTATAGCAGGTCATCTGCGGTCCGGTTGCCCATGGAAGCAGAGAAGATCACTTTACCCAGCTCATCCAAGGATACGTTGGCGATCCGTGCCATCCGCTCTGCCGTGCGTACATCCCGGGCCGTGCAGGTGGGGGACTTGAACATGACAGTATCCGACAAGATCGCGGCTGCCATCATGCCGGCCATGGCTGCCGAGGGCATCAGTCCCCGGTCCTGGAACATTCCGGCGATGATGGTATTGGTAGAGCCTACAGGCTCGTTGCGCACGTAGATCGGGTTGGCGGTCTGGATATCTGCCAGACGATGGTGGTCAATGATCTCCAGAATTTCCGCCTCTTCCAGGCCGGGAACGGACTGGGAAGCCTCGTTGTGATCCACCAGGACCACCCGTTTACGGCGAGGCCGCAGCAAATGGTATCGTGTCAGCACACCTACGACCTGCTCGTTGGCATCCAAAATGGGGTAGCAGTGTTCCCGGAATTTCAGAACCTGCTCCTTTACCTCGTCCACCCGGTCATCCAGGTGGAAACATACCAGCTCACTGGTACGGCAGATCCGTCCGATGGGGGTGGACTGGAAGATCAGCCGAGCCGCCCGGTAGGCGTCGTAAGGCGTAGAGATGATGCAGGTGGTAGTGGGCATGTTTTTTAGTTCGTCGCTGAGCTCTGCCTGACACAGAACCAGGCAGTTGACGTTCATTTCCAAAGCCCGGCGGATCATATCCGGCTGATGGCCACACAAAATGATGGAATTGGAGCTGCTGAACAGCAGGTTGTCCCGGCTCTGGGGCAGAGCGATGGTGACTTCGCCGGAAATGGTATCAATATCCTCGCCCGCCGCGTTCAGCACCTTGCCCTCCCGCACAGACAGTACGTTGAAAAGCGGCACCGCGTCCAGAACGCCGGAGTAAACCAGCCCCATATTGTAGCTGGCTACATCCTCCCGGGACAGCATGCCGTACAGGGTGCCGTCCTCGTTGGCCACCGGCATTGCGGATATATTTTTTTGCTCCTGCAGGTGCTTCCAGCCGCGGCCCACCGTCACCGCGGCGCTGAGCACGGGGGGCGTATCAAAATCCAGATCCCGTACCTGTGTATGCATGCTGTGAATGCGCTGAGGCGGCTGAAAACCGAAGCGGTTCAAGACCATCTGCGTCTCATCGGACACATGGCCCAGACAGGCAGCTTCGTATTCCCGGTCACCGATGGCATTTCGCAATGCCGCGTAGGCCATAGCAGCCACAATGGAGTCGGTATCCGGGTTGCGATGTCCGGTCACATAAATGGGATCCATAAGAAAACTCCTTTCAAATGATCAGAAATGGAGAATAGCGGCTTATTCCGGAGAAATTTCTCCTGCCAGGCTGGTGGTAAAGAGCACCCGGATCTCATCCGGCCCCATACCCTGGCCGATGGCCCACATAAGCTTGGTCATGGCTGCTTCAGAGGTCATGTCACGGCCCTGGATCACACCTAGCTCCAAAAGCTTGGTACCCACCTGATAGACCTGCAGATTCGCACTGTCATAAAGGCACTGGGTGGTGACCACTACGCTGATGCCGGCATCCACCGCCCGGCGGATACCGGTCAAGCCTTCGTGGAGCACGTTCACACCGCCCAGACCGAAGGCTTCGATCACGATGCCTTTGTAGCCCATGGCCACCAGGGCGTCAAAGATGTCCGGCTTCAGGCCGGGTGTCAGCTTCAGCAGGAACACATCCTGGCTGAGCCGGTCCAGCAGTTGGGTCGGGCCGTTTCGACGGGGAAGCACCCGGTTGTCCAGAACCAGACCCCGGTTGCTGACCAGACCTGCGTACCTGGCATTGATACTTTCAAAAGCGGAAAATCCGGAAGCCCGCACCTTCACAGCCCGGCAGCCCAGCATGACCTTCCGGTCAAAGGCCAGAAACACGCCGCTGCAGCCGGAGGCTGCCATGGCGAAGGCGGTGCGCAGATTGTCGGGACCGTCGGAGAGGATATCAGCAAGGGGAAGCTGGGAGCCGGTGAAAACCACAGGCCGGTCCAGATCCGGCAGCATAAAGGTCACAGCGGAAGCGGTGTAAGCCATAGTGTCCGTACCGTGGGAGACCACGATCCCGTCATAATCCAGCCGCAGAGCGTAGATCTTTTGGGCCAAGCGCTGCCATTCCTCCGGCCGAATGTTGGAGGAATCCAGGCACATCACGTCCCGGACAGTGATGCGGTAGTATGTCCGCAGCTGCTCCAGTTCTCGCTCCATGACCTCGCTGCGCTGGGGCTCCAGCCCGTCGCCGCCAGGGAGGGAAGCGATGGTGCCACCTGTGGTCAGCAGTAAAATATGTTTCTTTTCCTGCATAGCGTCCTCCCGTATGCCGAGAATTTCTCCATTCTTTAGTATAACGCCAAACGGCAAAAATAGCAAGCAGAAATCCGCAGGCCAAAAATATTCCACCCCGCAGCATAGCCTATGAAAGATACAAATTTCAGTTTGTCGGGCTGGTTTATTTCCGCGATTTGTAGGGGAGGGTCTTGACCCTCCCTTGGTTACGGGACGAAAGGTTTTGTTTTTATGCAACAAATTGGTGATTTACGTTTTGAATTACATAGATAAGTTTTGTTAGATTAGGGAGGGTCAAGACCCTCCCCTACGGAATGGATCCCCCGATAAATACCAACTTGCCGCTTTATCAGCGATGTTACCGTGACGAAAATATTCCGTGTGACTGCGGTTGCTTTTACACCTGGAATGGAGTATAATGAAGGTGCAAATACGATATTTTGGAGGTACGCGATGAATGTATTGGTAACCGGCGGCGCCGGCTATATCGGCTCCCATACTTGTGTGGAGCTGCTGGAGAGCGGCTACGGCGTGGTGGTCATTGACAATCTGTGTAATTCCAATCCGGCTTCGCTGGACCGTGTGCAGGAGCTGACCGGGAAGAAGCTTCGTTTTTACGAGGGCGATGTGCGGGACGAAGGGCTACTGCGTAAGATCTTCTCGGAAATCGAGATCGGCTGCGTGATCCACTTTGCGGGTCTAAAGGCAGTAGGAGAAAGTGTGGCCCAGCCCTGGCGCTACTATGATAATAACCTCAATTCCACGCTGGTGCTGACCAAGGTCATGGAGGAAGTGGGCATGAAGAAGCTGATCTTCTCCTCTTCGGCCACAGTTTACACCGCCACCAATGAGATGCCCCTGCGGGAGACCAGCGCAACCGGCGGCTGTACCAACCCCTACGGCTGGACCAAGTACATGACTGAGCAGATCCTTGATGGGCTGGCCCATGCGGACCCGGCCTGGAGCGTCTGTCTGCTGCGTTACTTTAATCCTATCGGCGCCCATGAAAGCGGCCGCATCGGCGAGGATCCCAGAGGTATCCCCAATAACCTGATGCCTTACATCACCCAGGTGGCTGTAGGCCGCCGGGAAAAGCTCAGTGTCTTCGGTAATGATTACGCCACCCACGATGGTACCGGCGTCCGGGACTATATCCATGTGGTCGATCTGGCTAAGGGCCATGTGGCCGCAGTGAAGTATACCTGTGAGCATTCCGGCGCGGAGGTATTCAACCTGGGTACCGGCACCGGCTACAGCGTGCTGGATATGGTCAAAGCCTTTGTTACCGCCAACGGTGTGGACGTGCCCTATGTGATCGCACCCCGCCGCCCCGGCGATATTGCTATCTGCTATGCAGACCCTGCCAAGAGCGCACAGCTTCTGGGCTGGCGGGCAGAAAAGTCCCTGGAAGACATGTGCCGGGACTCCTGGCGCTGGCAAAGCACCAATCCCAACGGCTACGGTGAATAAACAAAATCTCCCGGGCGTATGCCCGGGAGAACATTTTTATACGGTTTCTTTTACGATGACGAACCCGTCCACCAGATTGGCGGATTCCAGAGTTCCTTCGATGGCTACCTGCCGGTCCATCAGATCCGTCAGGATCACGCAGCCATCCTTGCACTCGATGAGCATGACGTTGCGCATAACGATGGCGGAGTCTTCCTTCTTGTTCTTATATACTGTGGAAAGACACATAATAGGCCTCCTTACTTTGCGTTCAGGCTGGCCAGCACCACGGAAAGGCGCATATTGCCCTTCTCAAAGTCGGACACAGCGGCCATGACCTGCTCGTAAGCGGCGTGGCTGCCGGCCTTTTCCAGCTGGGCGGCCAGATCGGCCAGCTCCTTGGCATGGGCGGCGTTGTGATTGACCATGTACTGCATCAGAGCCAGCAGCTCTTCCATGGGAGTGTGCTCACAGTGGGAGGCGCAGCCGGAGCAATCGTGATTGCACGGGTGGCTGTGGTCGTGATGCTCATGGGTATGGGTATGCTCGTGCAGGTGCTCGTGGTCATGGGGATGCACATGGTCGTGCGCGTGCTCATGGCTGTGGCTGTGGGTGTGGGCGACACCGTCATGGGTGTGCTCGTGGGTATGGGTATGCTCGTGGGAGTGGCTGTGGCCGCCCATATGATCATGATCCAGATGCATGGTAATACGCTCCTTTGAATTTTTTTCTTTATTATAACGGCTATACAAGCACTTGTCAAATATCAGGTATTGGTTATTCCTTGTTACAGGGCGGCCCGTATGTCGCCGATGGAATACAGCGAGCCGAAGCACAGAACGGCACCGTCCGGACCTGCCAGTTCTTTAGCCTTTTCCACACCTTCCTTTACGCTGTCACAGCCTATGGCCTCCGCTCCGGCGGCACGCAGATGTCGGGCCAGCTCATGGGCATCCAGCTTGCGAGGATTGTCCGGAGTGATGCAGACAAAGGCGCAAACCTTATCCATCACGGGGCGGAACATTTCACCATAATCCTTGTCAGCCAGCACACCGGTCAGAGCGATAACCTTACGGCCTGCCAGATAGTCGTCAATGTTCTTCACCAGCGCCTGGATGCACTGGGGATTGTGGCCGCCGTCAATGATGAAAAGGGGATCCCGGCATACAATATCGAATCTGCCTGGCCAGCGCACGTCCTGCAGACCGCTGCGGATGTGCGACTCCTGAATATCCCAGCCCCGCTCCCGGAGCGCGTCGATTACGGACAGGACCACTGCGGAATTGTAAAGCTGATGGTTGCCAAGCAGGGGGATGAACAGGTTTTTATGGTTTCCACAATCAAATGTCTGACCAAACAGATCACAGTGGTGCAGGTGGATGGAAGCAAAATCCGCCTTACGCAGGGGAACCTTCTTTTGGCTGCAGACCTGCTCATAGACCTGCTCCACCTCTTCACTGCCCCGGTATACCACGGCATGACAACCGCTTTTGATGATACCGGCCTTGTTTGCCGCAATTTTAGCCTCCGTGTCGCCCAGCGCCTCGGTGTGATCCAGACCAATGTTGGTGATCACAGCCACCTCCGGGGCATCAATGGCGTTGGTGGCATCGATCAGACCGCCCATGCCCACCTCCAGCACCACGATGGGACATTTTTCCTGGCGGTAGTATTCCATGGCAAGGGCCGTGACAAATTCGAACTCCGTGGGCATTTCCTCCATGGTCTCAGCCAGAGCCTTGACCTTCAGGATCAAGGGAAGAAGCTTTTCGTCGGCAATCTGCCTGCCATCCATCTGGATGCGCTCATGGAAACGGTAGATATAGGGGGAGGTGAAGAGTCCGGCCCTGTAACCGGCCTTACACAAAATGGAAGCGGTCATAGCGGCGGTAGAGCCCTTACCGTTGGTGCCGGCGATATGAATAAACTTCAGTTCCTTTTGGGGATCTCCCAGAAGGGACAGCAGCTTGCGGATCCGGACAAGACCGGGAACGGCCTTCCGGTAAAGACTGTGAATATAGGCAATTGCTTGCTCCAGATTCATGGGATATACTTCCTTTCAAAAACAGGGCGGATCAACCGCCCTGTTCCTTTTTACAAAGATTGATAGATCGTACCGATGGAGTACAGCGAGCCAAAGCATAGCACAACGCCTGTTTCGCTGGCCAGGGACTGGGCTGTTTGGACGCCCTGGGCAATGCTTCCGGCGGCGACCGCTTCCGCCCCGGCAGCACGCAGATGCTCGGCCAGCTCCCGGGCTTCCAGCCTGCGGTCGTTAGGGGGCGTGATACACACAAATTTGGAAATGTACGGCATGATAGGACGGTACATTTCTCCGTAATCCTTGTCTGCCAGCACGCCGGTCAGCGCGATGATCTGCCTGCCCGGCAGATAATCCAGAATATTCTGCACCAGGGATTCCAAACACTGGGGGTTGTGTCCACCGTCCACAATGAACAGGGGATCCCGCTTTACAATGTGGAATCGGCCGGGCCAGCTTACATCCCTCAGGCCGGAAGTAATGTTTTCCTCTGTGATCTGCCAGCCTTTTTCGATCAGGGTGTCCGCAATACTCAGCACCACGGAGGCGTTGTGCAGCTGGTGGGCACCCAGCAGTGGAAGCTGGAGATCCCGGCGGCTGCCGCAGTGGAAAACCTGCCCTTCCAGGGAATGGGAAACCAGCTTCAGAGAGTCAAAATCCGCTTTTTTTAGCGCCATTTTATGGTCTGCGGCGGTTTTTTCAAAAACTTCCTCCACGCCGGGGCTGCTGCGGTAGACAACCGCGCTGCCGCCGTCCTTAAAAATGCCGCACTTTTCCGTGGCGATTTCCTCTACAGTGTTGCCGAGAAAACCGGTGTGATCCAGGCCAATATTGGTGATCACAGCCACTTCCGGCACGGGAATGGTGTTAGTGGCATCCATAGCACCGCCCATGCCGACCTCCAGCACCACGATATCGCAGCCTTTGCGCCGGAAATACTCAATTGCGATGCAGAAAACCAACTCAAATTCCGTAGGATGGTCTTCCATGGCCTGGGCAAAAGGCTGCACATATTCTGTCACCGCAGCAAGATCTTCGTCGGAGATCTCAACGCCGTCGATCTGGATCCGCTCGTGGAAACGGAAAATATGGGGAGAGGTATAAAGGCCCGTCCGGTAACCTGCCTTGCGTAAAATGGAGGCGGTCATGGCGGCGGTGGAGCCTTTGCCGTTGGTACCGGCGATATGCACATACTTCAGCTGTTTTTCCGGGCAACCCATCCGGTCTAAAAGCTCCCGAACCCGTTCCAGACCGGGACGGCTGCCTTTCCAGCTAACACTTTCAATATAGGCAATGGCTTCAGTTACATTCATCTTCCTTGACTTCCTTTTTATTGGGGGATTGGATGGGCCAGATGCCGATCCGGTTAAACAGACGGCTGCGCAGAAGCAGCCATACCAGACAGGTATTTACCACCAGCATGATGGCGAACTGCACGCTGCGGGTGCTGAGGAAAAAACTCAGGCCTTTGATGAAATTCTCGCTGCCGTACTGCATGAATGCCAGCACGCAGCTCTGAATCAGAATGGAACCCACCACCACGGGAGGAACAAAGCCCACGCCGATCCGAAGGGGGGATGCGTTCCGGGAGATCCAATGGCGGAACAGACCGGCACAGACGCCGTACAGGATGGGGGGAATGCAGTATATGGGATTATAGCCGTAAGGGGAGAACATGCATCCTACAAAATCCGCGGCAAAGCCGACACAGCCACCGGCCATCGGGCCGAAAAACAGACCTGCCAGAAAAATCGGCACAGCTTCCAGGGAAAACCGGGTAAATTCGTTGGGCATCAGTCCGGCCAGCCGGGCCAGGGCTACACTGATGGCGGCCAGCATAGCGCAGTAGGTGATGGTCTTGGTAGTCATGAGCATAGTTTTCTTATTCATAAGGAACCTCCTTGAAAGTGTAGGCGTTTTCCGATGCGGATCCTGACAAACAAAAAACCCGTGGCTATGCCACGGGGAGTTGCAGTATGCCGGAATCACCCATCAAAAAAAGCGGCAGGATTGTTCAGCCGACTTTCGCCTGACCGAGTATCGTTGCAGCATAATGGAGAATTAGGTTCCAATATGGGCAGCGGGTGCGGAAACCTCATCGCGGAACGGATCCTTCGTCTGTCACACAACTCCCCATTTTGACAGCACTTTACGCGAGGCTTCCTACTCTGTTCGCCCCTATGATACACGATGTGAACGTAAATGTAAATCCCTTTTTGCAAAATTTTAGGGAATTATTCTTTTCACGCGGCTTGCGCTTTCGTGGATTTTCCCGGCATACAGCCCTTACAATAGAGGCTACTATCTACCAAGGGGGAAGGGCTATGCAATGCCAGAAGCTGAAAACCTATATGGAAACGGGACGGGTGGTGTTTTTGCCTGCCAAATCCATCAAACCCAATCCTGCCCAGCCGCGGAAGATATTCCGGGAGGAGGCATTGCAGGAGCTGGCCGAAAGCATCCGCCGCCATGGGATCCTGCAGCCCCTGTCTGTGCGCCGGGTGGGGATCAGTTATGAGCTGATCGCCGGGGAACGCCGCCTGCGGGCAGGTCAGCTGGCCGGACTCACAGAGATCCCCTGTATCGTTATGAATATGGATGACCGGGAGTCTGGCCTCACCGCTATGGTGGAAAACCTCCAGCGGCAGGACCTGGATTTTATTGAGGAGGCCCGGGGGATCTCTTTTTTAATGGAAAAATGGTCCATGAGCCAGGAGCAGGTATCCCGGCTTATCGGCAAAAGCCAGAGCAGCGTCGCCAATAAGCTGCGGATCCTGCGCCATTCACCCCCGGTTTTGCAGGCTCTGCGGGAGGGAGGACTGACAGAGCGCCATGCCCGGGCCTTGCTGAAGCTGACGGAGGATACCCAAAAGCTGGAAACCATTGCCTTGATCCTGCGGCAGAGCATGGGCGTGGCCCAGACGGAACGCTATATTGAGCAGCTTCTGCGTCAAAAAACACCCAGGCAGGACAAAGCCAACCTGGGCGCGTTTTTAAATCATTTAAGTCAATCCCTGGCAAAGATCCAGCAGTCCGGCATCCGGGCAGTCTCCGAGCGGCGGGAGACCGACAGCCAGATCGTGTTCACCATCACGATCCCGAAAAATCCGGAATAAAGCACTTGTCCGCGGCCTCGGCTTCTTGAATGAATCCTTCCAGACCGTTCAGATACATCCAGCTGAGAACGGCATGGTATTCCTCTTCCGTGATGCGTCTGTCCATGGGCGCGGACAAACCGCCCATGGGCGTGTACTGCCGCATGAGGCTCACCAGGACCTCCCCCGGCGCGAAGCTTTCGCCGATCCAGTCCAAGACCTTCAAGGAATTTTCTACTTGACCCGGCAGGATCAGATGGCGGATGATCACACCTCTTACCACTTTCGCACCCTGCCATTGCACCGGTCCTGTCTGCCGCACCATCTCCCGGATGGCCCGGCAGGCAGTCTCAAAATAGTCCCCGGCCCCGGAGAGGGAGGCGGCCAGCGCGTGATCCGCGTATTTCAGATCCGGCAGGTAGATGTCCACCTGCCCATCCAGCTCCCGCAGGGTTTCCACACGCTCATAACCGCCGCAGTTGTAGACCACCGGCACGGACAGCTTGGGGAAAAGGGCAGGGAGGATGGTGGGCAGAAAATGGGTAGGGGTCACCAGATCGATGTTTTCCGCGCCTTGATCGATGAGCGTTTCAAAAATCTGCCGCAGTCCGGCATTGTCCACGGCAGTGCCATGGGGGCCGCCGCTGATGTCCCGGTTCTGGCAGTACCGGCAGCCTAAGGTACAGCCGCCGAAAAATACGGCACCGCTGCCACCGCTGCCAGCCAGGGCCGGCTCTTCCCATTTGTGCAGCATGGTCTTGGCTACCAACGCCCGGTCGCCGCAGCCGCAAAAGCCGGTTTTTCCGGCAGTTCTGTCCACCCCGCATTGCCGGGGACAGAGCTTGCAGTTTACATAATTCATAAAACCACCCCGCCGCACCCACACGCGGCCTCTTTTCTTGCTATCTTACCACACCCGCACCCACCCTGTCAATCCACACCGCACCCCCTTCCCTCATCGTAGGGGAGGGTCTTGACCCTCCCTCGCCAATTCCACCTCCGCACTCCCGTCTCCGCCGTAGGGACGCCCAATGGGCGTCCGCAACCCGATTCAACCGCCAACCTATGACCATCGCCGTTGGGGCGGACCTGGTGTCCGCCCGTAACCCCACATTTTCTGCCGTATTCTAATGAATAATGAATAATTTGTAATTTGTAATTCCTAATTCCTAATTTGTAATTCTCCCGATCCCCCCTCCCCCCATCCAAAAATAAATCCGTTTCCCTATAAATCTACAATTGACTTTCTGGGGCGAAATGAGTAGAATAATACTGATACACTATGTGCCCGGAAGGGCACGTTGAGAAATCAAGTATTAGGAGGAAATAAGATTGAAGGATTGGGCATTTACTACATCCATCGAGGAGATGGAAGCCGCAACCAATTCTCTGCTGGAAAACGGCAAGAAGGTCGGCGCCGACACCTGGCAGCAGCGTGTCAAGAACCAGACTCCTCACTGTGGCTTCGGTGAAGCAGGTACCTGCTGCCGGATCTGCTCCATGGGCCCCTGCCGTATCACTCCCAAGAGCCCCCGCGGCATCTGCGGCTGTGACGTGCACGGTATCGTCGCCCGTAACTACCTGCGCTTCACCGTTGGCGGCACCGCCGCACACTCTGACCACGGCCGTGAGATCATGCACACCCTGCACCAGACCAAGGAAGGCGGCAACTACACCGTCAAGGATCCCGAGAAGCTGATCCGCATCGCCAAGGAGTGGGGCGTGGAGACCGAAGGTAAGGATATCTACGATCTGGC
>JAZUQE010000152.1:0-5830 GCA_045605575.1 Faecousia sp.
TAGTAGAAGGGAGGCATAAGCCTCCCTTCTACTATTGATCTGTGCACGACTCGAACCCATTTTCATGCGGCGCGAGTGAGCGCCGCCGGCGAGGGCTAGACCGAGCCGCTCCTTGATTTTGTCGAGTCCCACCACCGGCACCAAAAATCCTGAATGCGAAAGCCTTCGGGTTTTTTACTTTTTGCCTGTTCACTCTTCACTTTTGACTAAAAACGCATTCCGGATTTTTGGAAAGTAAGAAGTAATAGTGAATAGTGAAGAAGTTCTGGTATCCGCTTCGCGGATGATCTATATTCTTCATTGATGGGAACGTACTGTTTGTTGTCTGTCAAAACCATTGCTATTTCTCACTGTTTGCCTAAAGCCTGTAAAACATTTCGAGCCACGAAAATTTCCCCTCTTGTATGTATGAGCCGGCTCCTTTTTGCCGGTTGGCTCCTGAATGCTTTCCGTTCTGCATGTGAATATCTTTTTTCTTGCATTCCCGTCTTCCCCATGCTACAATTTTTGCGAGGTGGTTCACATGCAGAAGGTCCATTTACTCTGCAATGCACACATTGATCCTATCTGGCTATGGCCCAGAGAGGAAGGTATTGCGGAGGCCATTTCTACGTTCCGCGTGGCTGCGGATTTTTGCGAGCAATATGACGGTTTTATTTTTAATCACAATGAGTCCGTTCTATACGAGTGGGTGGAAGAGCATGAGCCTGTTCTGTTTGAGCGGATCCGGAAGCTGGTAAAAGAAGGCAAGTGGCACATCATGGGCGGTTGGTATTTGCAGCCCGACTGTCTAATGCCCTCTGCAGAAGGCTTTTTGCGGCAGATCGAAGTGGGTAACCGCTATTTTCTGGAAAAATTCGGTGTAAGGCCGACTACCGCCGTAAATGTTGACTCCTTCGGTCACACCCGTGGTCTGGTGCAGATCATGAAAAAATGCGGCTATGATTCCTACCTGTTCATGCGGCCCAACGGTTTTATCCCGGAGAATGACTTTATCTGGCAGGGCTATGACGGCAGCACGATACACGCCCACTGCATCCGGGGTGGCTACAATACCCATTTCGGCACTGCCGCGCCCAGGCTGCAGGAAGTACTGGAGGATCCTCACACCGACCCCGAACTGATGCTCTGGGGCATTGGCAACCATGGCGGCGGCCCCTCCCGGAAGGATCTGGAGGCGCTGGATGCCATCCGGGATGCTTATCCCGCAGGCCAGATCTGCCACTCTACTCCGGAAAGCTATATGGCCCAGGTGGACTGGAGTAAGGTCAAAACAGAGCAACGGTCTATGCAGCACATTTTCATCGGCTGCTACACCTCCATGAACCGAGTCAAGCAAGCCTACCGGCAGCTGGAAAATGAGCTGATCACCGCGGAAAAAATGGCGGCGGCAGCCGGCATGGATATTGACCTTTCCGAAGCGGAAAAGGCTTTGCTGTTTACCCAGTTCCACGACATTCTCCCCGGCACCATGATCAAGAAGGGCGAGGAGCAGACCCTACAGCTGCTGGGCTATGGCCGGGAGCTGGTTACCCGGGCAAGCAACAAGGCATTCTTCAAGCTGGCGGCCGGGCAGGAAAAAGCCAAGGACGGCGAGATCCCCGTGCTGGTCTTCAACCCCCACCCCTACCCGGTAACCCAGGAGATCGAGATCGAGTTCCAGCTGGCTGACCAGAACTGGAATGACAACGAGGTCACTCTGGTGCGTGTTCGGGACAGTCAGGGCCATTATCTGAGTGCCCAGAACGAGCAGGAATCCAGCAATCTGAATCTGGACTGGCGTAAGCGGGTAGTCTTTACCGCTTCTCTGGAGCCCATGTGTATCAACCGCTTTGACTGCGAGCTGTATATTGTCAATGCCCTCAGGCGACCCATCGATCCCTGCCGGCAGACAGATACCCACTTTGTATTTGACAATGGCCGGATGCAGGTACAGATCAACAAGCAGACCGGTCTGATCGACCGCTATGCGGTGGATGGCAAGGAGATCCTGACCAAAGACAGCGCCAGCATCGGCGTGTTCCAAGACCATGAGGATCCTTGGAAGATGGATAATGAGATCTTTGACCGGCAGATCGGTTCTTTTGAAGCCATCTCTTCCGAAGAGGCGAACCGGTTCCGGGGTTATCCCGATGCCGGGTATCCCACTGTGCAGGTGATCGAAAACGGCCAGATCCGCACCAAGATCCAGGCGATTTTCCAAAACCGCAATTCCTTCGCCATCCTGACCTACGGCCTTCCCAAGCAGGGAACCTACATCGATCTGCAGGTCAAAACCCTGGCTAACGATGTAAACACTATGTATAAGCTGGCCTTCCACACCGCTTTGGAAGCTCCCGCCTTCTTCGGCCAGACCGCCTACGGCACAGAGCCTCTACGCACCGACGGCCAGGAGGTCTGCTTCCAGAAATGGTGCGCCCTGGAAAGCGGGGACAGCTGCTTCGGTGTGCTGAACCGGGGGCACTACGGCGGCAGTGCGAAAGACGGAACGCTGAATATCTCTTTGCTGCGCACCTGCGCCTACTCTGCCCACCCAATTTCCGGCAGACCTCTTACCGACAACGACCGCAACCATGACCATATCGACATGGGCGAACATGATTTTGTCTTCCGTCTGACCGCTGACGGCAGCCATCTGGACATGGACGCGGAGAGCTTCAACCAGCCTGTCTACGCCTATTCCTTCTTCCCCTCCGGCGCAGGAGAGAAGCTTGATACCAAGGTCAGTGTCAGTAACGAAGCCGTTCTGCTCTCTTCCTACCGCAAGCAAGGCGAAAAGCGGCTGCTGCGGCTCTATAACGGCAGCAGCGAGGCACAGACCGCCACGCTCACGATGGAAGGCGGCAGCTGGACGCTGGAATTTGCGCCCTACGAAGCAAAAGCCTTCTGCTGGGAAGACGGCAAGCTGACAGAAACCAGCCTTTCTTTCCTGTAAATCTAAAGACTGCAAGGCAGAGGCCAGGCCTCTGCCTTTTCTCTTTCTCCACGCTCCGTAGGGACTGTTCCAGTCGACCGTGTGTCTGTCTGAAAATAGTTGATATGCTGATAAAAATCTTCACACAATGGGATACCATTTTCTTATTCTTTATGCTATAATAGCTAAGATTCTGCAAACATAGCTACACGAAAGAGAGGTTTTACATTTGAAACGCTACAGTATCCGCATGCTTTCCCTTCTGCTGGCACTGTGCATGGCACTTTCTCTAGCCGCCTGCGGCACAGATGAGCCTCAGACTACTACCCAGCCTCCTGAGCCTACAGAGGAATATACACTGCCAAAAGAAGAAGGCTATAATCAGATCACCTTCTACTGGAAACCCAGCGGCACCGTAAAGGACGCAGATGTCTGGTCTTGGTGGGGGGGCGGTGACGGCAAAGGTTACATCCTGTACCCCTGCGAGTATGGCTACAAGGCCGTGATCAACGTACCGGAGAATGTGACCGAGGTAGGCTTCATCGTCCGCTACAACTGCTCCGATCCCGGCGGCAGCTCCTGGGGCGAAGCCACCAAGGATTTTGCGGAAGACCGCTTTGCCCCCATCACCGGCCCGGATACCGTGGTGTACTTAAAGGGCGGCGACGGCAACCAATACTACAGCGCTGACGGAGGAAAAACTTTGGAACAGACACGCTCTATGAATCTGGCAGGTATGATGGACTTCACCACCATCCGCTACAATCTGACCCCCGCGGTCCGCATCAGCTCTCTGGACCAGGTGAAGGTCTATCAAGACGGCCAGGAGATCCCGGTGACCGGACTGAGCAGCCTGAACAATGCCGTTGTCACAGGCAATATCACCGTTGGTGAAAAGCTGGACATCTCCAAGTCCTATGAGATCCAGATCGAAGGCTTCCCCAGAGAGTCGGTCATGCCCACCGGCGTGTTCGACTGCCCCGAATTTATTGAAAACTACACCTACGACGGCGATGATCTTGGTCCTGTGATCGACGGCACCCAGACCACCTTCAAGGTCTGGGCACCTACCGCCTCCAAGGTCGTGCTGAATCTGTATGCTGCAGGTAACGGTGGCGAGGCTCTGGCCAACATCGACATGGTCAAGGGTGATCATGGCGTTTGGAGCCACACCCAACCCGACTGCGGCCACGGCGTATACTACACCTACACCGTCACCACCGCCATTGGTACCCAGGTTGCTACCGATCCCTATGCCAAGGCAGCCGGCGTCAACGGTGACCGGAGCATGGTAGTGGATCTGGCTCTGACCGATCCTGTGGGCTGGGATGCTGACAATGTGCAGACCCTGGAGAGGTACACCGATGCGGTGATCTGGGAAGTCCATGTGCGGGACTTCAGTAACAAGATCGCCGGGTCGCAGTACCCCGGTAAGTATCTGGCCTTCACCGAGACCGGTCTTACCAACAGCGCAGGTGTGAGCGTAGGCGTAGACTACTTGACCCAGCTGGGCGTGACCCATGTGCATCTGCTGCCGGTGTATGACTATGCCACCGTTGACGAGACCAACCCGGAAAGCAGCTTCAACTGGGGCTACGATCCCAAGAACTACAATGTGCCCGAAGGCTCCTACTCCACCGATCCCTACCACGGCGAAGTGCGCATCCGGGAGTACAAGCAGATGGTGCAGGCCCTCCACAATGCAGGCATCGGCGTGATCATGGACATGGTCTACAATCACACCTACGACGGCAACAGCTCCTTTAACCGCATCGTCCCCTATTACTACTACCGCTACACCCCCAGCGGCGCCAATTCCAATGCCAGCGGCTGCGGCAACGATACTGCCTCCGAGCGTTACATGTTCCGCAAGTTCATGGTAGACAGCGTCAGCTTCTGGGCCGAGGAATACAATCTGGATGGCTTCCGCTTCGATCTGATGGGTCTGCATGACCTTCAGACCATGGATCAGGTAGAGAAGGCTGTGCATGCGATTAACCCCAACGCCATTATCTACGGCGAAGGCTGGACCATGGGTGCAACCGGTGACGGCAGTCCCCAGGCTAACCAGAGCAACATCAAGAAGATCGAAGCTCTGGAGGGCGCGGCAGGCAGCGTCAGCGTATTCAACGATGCCATCCGTGACGGTCTGAAGGGCAGCGTGTTTGACAAGCTGTCCCAGGGATACATCAGCGGTGAATTTGAGGCCAACGAAGGTAAGGTACAGTTTGGCATTCTGGGCGGCAGCGGCACCCCTGTGGGCGGCTGGACTGTCACCAATGCCTCCGTCATTAACTACATGAGTGCCCATGACAACCACACCCTGTGGGACAAGCTGGCTCTTTCCAACGCAAACAACACCGTAGAGGAACGGCTTGCCATGAACCGGCTGGGCGCGGCCATCCTAATGATCTCCCAGGGTACGCCCTTCTGGCAGGCAGGCGAGGAAATGCTGCGCACAAAGGGCGGCGATGAGAACAGCTACAAGTCCTCCGACGAAGTGAACAACATTGACTGGGAGGCCCTTGTCCCCGGCTCTGACGCTTACGAAATGATGGAATACTACCGTGGCCTTATCGCTCTGCGGAAGGAGTACCCCATCTTCCGTTCCAATGGGGATGTCGCCATTACCTTCGGCGGCATGTCCGGCGGCGGCATGACGGTGACCTACGAAGCCCCCGACGGCAGCAGGGCACTGGTTCTGATCAATCCCACCGCTTCTGATATCACCCATACCCTCACCGGCCAGTGGATGCTGATGGCCAACGGTGAACAAGCCGGCACCACGTTGCTTGGCGTGGAAAGCGGCAGCGTGACCGTGCCTCAGCGCAGCGTGCGGATCTACACGTCCGCGCTGATCGCAGCGGAATGGGAAAAGTAATCTCACAAAAAACTTCCGGCAACCAATTTGGTTGC